>JANXME010000079.1 GCA_025354785.1 Actinomycetes bacterium
AATCTTCG
The DNA here is from genome assembly GCA_025354785.1 of Actinomycetes bacterium. Taxonomy (GTDB): domain Bacteria; phylum Actinomycetota; class Actinomycetes; order Nanopelagicales; family Nanopelagicaceae; genus QYPT01. Next base: position 9 of record JANXME010000079.1, read on the forward strand.
TCGCACTCCGCAAGACGCGACGATCTAGCCCTCTACTCTCCGTGAGGGTGAAGAGAAACACCCCCCGATATTTTCGGGGGGTGTTTTTTTGTGCCTTCTTTTATCGATCAATACTTCCAGCGATAAATTCCTCAGTCCGATTGTGCGCTTGTTCGTCGCTATATTGGACCGGTGGGGTCTTCATAAAATAGCTAGCAGGAGAAAGCAAAGGCCCTCCGATGCCACGATCTAAAGCAATTTTCGCGCAGCGTAAGGCGTCAATAATTACGCCCGCGGAGTTGGGCGAATCCCAAACTTCTAATTTATATTCCAAGTTCAAAGGTACATCTCCAAAGGCGCGGCCTTCTAGACGAACGTAAGCCCACTTGCGATCATCCAGCCAAGGGATGTAATCCGAAGGTCCAATGTGAACATTTCGGGCGCCTAAGTCATGATCTAGTTGGGATGTCACCGAATTGGTCTTGGAAATCTTCTTCGACTCCAGCCGATCTCGCTCCAACATATTTTTAAAGTCCATATTTCCACCGACATTAAGTTGATAGGTGCGATCTAAATGCACTCCGCGATCCTGGAAAAGTTTTGCCATAATGCGATGGGTTATGGTCGCACCGACTTGACTCTTTATATCATCTCCAATAATCGGCAATTTTGCATCCGTAAATTTTGCGGCCCAGATCGGATCTGATGCAATAAAAACAGGTAGGGCGTTCACGAATGCACAACCTGCGTCGATCGCGCATTGAGCGTAGAACTTGGCCGCTGCTTCAGAGCCAACCGGCAAGTAACAGATCAAGACTTCGACTTTGGCATCCTGGAGAGATTTCACAATATCCACGGCAGGTTCAGTGGATTCTGTGATTGTCTCGCGATAGTAGCGACCCAAACCATCAAGTGTTTGGCCGCGTTGTACTTTTACGCCCGAGGCTGGGACCGTTGCAAACTTGATGGTGTTATTTTCGCTGGCCCAAATTGCATCGGCTAGGTCGAGGCCAACTTTTTTGGCATCGACGTCATAAGCGGCAACAAACTTCACGTTGCGAATGTGATAGCCACCAACCACGGCATGCATCAAACCCGGAATTTCTTGGTTGATCGGCGCGTCTTGGTAGTAGACGACGCCTTGAACCAAGGAGTTCGCGCAATTTCCCACGCCAACTATTGCTACGCGGATGTCACCGCTGCCTGTCTCGATACTCACTTTATTTCCTCTCGATCTTTATCATGTCTTCCAACCAAGCAACTTCGCGCTCGTAGGAGTCCAAGGAGTGACGTCGCCACTCCTCCAAGTACTTATCAATCCCTACCGGCGATTTTTCTAGCTCGCCATGTAGCGCTTCTACTTTCTCGACCAATCGGCGAAGCCGTCCCTCTAAAATTCGTAAACGATTCGGTGGCGAGGTCGGGCTAAAAAAGGCAAAGCGAACCTCAAAAGTTTCGTCCTCCCAGGTATCTGGACCTGAGGTTTGGGTCGCCTTGCCAAACTGCACCCGTCCCAGGTCGGAGAGGCGATAGATGATCCGGGAGCGCCGCGAAAGGGCCTTATCTGGAGAGACCGTCTCCTCGATGAGCCCTGAGTCCAACATGCGGCGCAATTGCGGATAGATAACAGAGAAGGAGAGAGCCCGAAAGGGTCCGTAAATTGCTGTCAGACGCTTACGCAGTTCGTAGCCATGCAGCTCGTTTTCAGATAAAAGACCCAAAAGTGCGAATTCCAACGAGCTACTTCGCGAGCGCATTTATGACCTCACTTCCCTGTGTGCCTGTTTTTCGATATATCTAATCGATATATCCAACCGCTATCTAAGCGGAGAGTCAGGGTCAATGCAAATCAAGGCCACCAAGGGAGCGCCACCTATGTGATAAGCCACTTTTTCAGCGCTTACAGGCTTAGTATGAGAGCCACTTCCCCGTCCAATGCGCCTGAAATACCAGCGAAAAGCGGTTCAGGCCCCTTCTCGGGAGGATCAATAGTGAGCTTACTTTCGTGGAAATTGCATGGCACTGGCAAGACCATTGGAGCCGGTGAGGTTGTATCAACTGATGAACGCTTGAGTTGGCCACGCACAATCGGTGTGGGGCTCCAACATATTGCCGCCATGTTTGGCGCCACTTTCTTGGTACCAATTATAACAGGGTTGCCTCCGACAACGACTCTCTTCTTCTCGGGTATCGGAACCCTCCTATTTTTAACAATCACTCGTAATCGAGTTCCTAGCTATCTGGGATCCTCTTTTGCATTTCTTGCCCCTATTGCTGCGGCAGTTTCCAAAGGCGGAATGGCCCAGGCTCTTGGCGGAGTTGTAGTCACAGGAATAATTCTCGCCCTAGTCGGATTGGCCGTTCGCGCTGCCGGAATTTCGTGGATCAATTGGTTACTACCTCCGCTAGTTACCGGAACCATCGTGATGGTAATTGGCCTCAATTTGGCCGGCGCTGCCAAAAACAATTTCGCTAAAGGTCCATTCATCGGAATTGTCACCCTCGGTTCGATCGCACTCATATCTGTTATTTCGCGTGGATTTCTTGGCCGAATAGGAATCTTCGTCGGCCTGGTAATTGGATATCTGGTTGCCTCTTTGCAAGGAGATGTTAATTACGACGGTGTTAAAGCTGCGAAGTGGTTTGCCGCTCCGCATTTCACTTCGCCTAGTTTCAATATGAGCGCCGTTGTTCTATTCTTACCTGTTGTACTCGTACTCATAGCAGAGAATGTTGGTCATGTTAAGGCAGTAGCCGCAATGACGGGCAAGAATCTGGATGACCAGATGGGTATGGCTCTCTTTGCAGATGGCGTAGCAACGACCTTGGCCGGAGCCGGTGGTGGTTCAGGAACGACAACATATGCAGAAAATATCGGCGTCATGGCTGCGACCCGTGTCTACTCGACCGCCGCATATTGGATTGCCGGAACCGGTGCCATCGTGCTTTCGCTTTCGCCTAAATTCGGTGCAGTGCTAAGTGCAACGCCAGTTGGCGCACTAGGTGGGGTTGGAGTAGCGCTCTTTGGAATGATTGGAGTATTAGGTGCACGAATTTGGATTGAAGGCAAAGTTGATTTTGCTAACTCTACAAATCTGTTGATTGCAGCCTCTGCGCTCATTATCGGTATTTCAGATATGTCGTGGACCCGTGGTGACTACACCTTTAACGGAATAATCAACGCCACTCTCGTTGCCATTGTTGGCTATCGAGTGCTGTCGGCAATCTCAAAAGCAAGAAGCGAGATGTAACGAATTAAGTTAGCTGTATAGAATTCCCAGATGTTAGTTCCATCTCGCATCTGGGAATTCTTAGCCACCTCGTTAGTAATAATTCTGGCCCCTGGTCCCAGCGTGCTTTTTACAGTTGCGCGAGCCATTTCTTGGGGACGAAAGACTGCCCTATTTACGGTAGTCGGAAGTGTAAGTGGCGCCTTACTTCTCTCCGCCCTAGTGGCGGTAGGGCTCGGGCCAGTCTTGCAAAGCTCAGTAGTTGCTTATTCTGCCGTTCAATGGGGTGGTGGCCTCTATCTAATTTACTTGGGAATTGATTCTCTGCGTCACCGCCAAATCCACGCCGCCGCAATGCAAGCCACAAATTTAGACGAACCATCTGGCTGGCGTTCAACTAAAGAAGGATTTCTGGTTGGAGTACTAAACCCCAAAACTCTAGTTTTCTTTGCCGCCGTACTGCCGCAATTTATCGATCGTGAAAAGGGTTCAGTTACTTCTCAACTTCTCCTATTGGGCGCGATCTTTGCCCTTGTCGCTCTGATCTCTGATGGAAGTTGGGGGATATTAGCCGGCACTGCTCGCCAATGGTTGTCCAAGAATCCAAGTAGATTAGTAACCCTGCGCACCATTGGGGGTTCGGTAATGATCACTCTTGGACTTTTTATAATTGCCGCGGCGCTACGAGCTTCGATCTGATCAGCACCAATGGATAACTGGGAAAATAGGCAGACTAGAGATTTGCGTTCAGCGACGTTAGAAATAAGAACGGTTAAGGTTTTAGCTTCGGCGCAAATTCTAAATGGACTCGGTACTGCTGGAACCGTAGCTGCTGGCTCTCTACTTGTTTCCTCTATCTCTCGCTCCGAAACACTGGCCGGCCTGGCGCAGACAAGTGCAGTCTTAGGAGCGGCTGCCATGGCTTTGCCGCTGTCTCAGTTAACGCACAGAGGCGGACGGCGATTAGCGCTCGCAGTTGGATATTCTTTTGGAGTCCTTGGTTGCCTGCTTGCAATTATCGGTGGCTCGCAGCGAATATTGGC
>JANXME010000083.1 GCA_025354785.1 Actinomycetes bacterium
GCCGTTCGGTATTTCGCGTGGCGGCGGCGAAGTCGGCGGCTTGGCCGGTTGGATCCTGCACAAGCAGGCCGAGTTCTACCGCATGATGTCGGGCGCGATCCGCGCCGCCAAGGCCGACGGCAGCGCCGCCTGGACGCTGATGGGCATCTCGTTCGCCTATGGCATTTTCCACGCCGCCGGGCCGGGCCACGGCAAGGCGGTGATTTCGTCTTATCTCGTCGCCAATGACGAGACCTGGAAGCGGGGCATTGTGCTGTCCTTTGCCTCCGCCATTCTGCAGGCCTTCACGGCCATCGCCATCGTCGGCATTGCCGCTGTGCTGCTTGGCGCAGAGCATCCGTTGCCACTTCCCAATCTGAGTCCTCGCCCACAGATTTCTCTGGATTGCGAGTAGAAAGTTCCAAATAGAAGTCAGTTAAACCATAATCCCGCAACAGATTTAGCACGAAAGTAAGAAGACTATCGAGCTCACCCAACATCTGTTCGCCTGTGCAGTAAATGTGGGAATCGTCCTGCGTGAAACCTCGTGCACGAGTAATGCCGTGAAGTACTCCAGATTTTTCGTACCGATAGACAGTTCCAAATTCAAAAAGCCTCAATGGAAGCTCTCGATAAGAGCGCTGGCGCGAGGAGAAGATCAAATTGTGCATCGGGCAGTTCATAGGCTTCATGTAATAGCGCTGCCCAGCGCGTTTTACCGTTCCATCCGCATGCACTTCTTCGTCCAAAACCATGGGCGGGTACATGCCCTCGGCATACCATTCCAAGTGCCCAGATTTCTCAAAGAGGGCCGCTTTAGTTAAATGAGGCGAGTAAACAAATTCGTAACCTTCGGCTTCGTGACGCTGCCGAGAATAATCCTCCATCGCACGGCGAATGATTCCGCCCTTGGGATGGAATACCGCCAGCCCCGATCCAATTTCCTCTGGAAAAGAAAATAAATCTAACTCCGCCCCGAGTCGTCGGTGGTCGCGCTTCTCTGCCTCGACCAAGAATTCTAAATGCCCCTCCATCGCTTCTGGAGTCGCCCATGCGGTGCCGTAGATGCGTTGCAACATCGGATTTTTCTCTGAACCTCGCCAATAGGCGCCCGCGCTGCGCATCAATTTAAATGCACTGATCAACTTGGTTGATGACAAGTGTGGACCTCGACAAAGATCGCTCCAGACAGGCAATCCATCTCTTCCTAAATTATCGTAGATCGTAAGATCGGAGCCGCCCACTTCCACGTTGGACTCGTCTCCAGCGTCGGACTTAAGGCCAACCAATTCACACTTGTATGGCTCATTAGCCAACTCCCCCAAAGCTTCATCGACGGAAACGACTCGTCGTCGAAAACGTTGGCCATCCTTGATGATCTTCTTCATCGCGCTTTCGAGTTTTATGAGATCCTCCGGAGTGAAGGGGCGCTCTGGGTCAAAGTCGTAGTAGAAGCCATCAGTTATTGGCGGTCCGATTCCCAATTTAGTCTCTGGAAAAGTATGTTGTACTGCTTGCGCCAATACGTGCGCTGTCGAATGTCGCAGGACATTGAGACCTTCTGGTGAATCTATTGTGACAGCTTCCACGACATCGCCGTCGAACAACTGCGTCCAAAGATCGCGTAATTCCCCATTTACCTTGCAGACAACCACATCTTTTCTCTCCTGAAAAAGGTGAGTTGGACGTTGATCTTCTTGGACGGAGATCAACTCTCCATTGACGGTTAGGGTGATCTCGGACATGGCTCTACTCTACCGAAAGTGCCTTCTCCAGCGCTTCCGCTTTTTGCGCCATCCCAGTTTCAATTTCTAGCGCACGCCCATCAAGGGACTCGACTGGCTGAAAACCGCGCAGACTAGAAAGCAGAAAGATGGAATCTACCTTTTGTAAATCCGCGATCATTAGGTCAGTTTCCGCAACGTGAAACCATTCCATCGCCAACGCGCGAGTAATGCCAGGTAGGGCTCCGCTCTCCAAAGTGGGGGTTATCCATATTCCCAGATGACGTAATAATAAATTCGCAATCGAAGTCTCGCAGACTTCCCCCTTTTGATTCGGTCGAATTGCATCATCGAAACCTTTCGCGCGGGCGCGGGCCAAGATTTCTAGATTTTGACCGTAGGGCAGCGCCTTTATTCCTACCAGTGGCGAGTTTTGATCAACGGCCAACGAGCTGAAAGTTAATTTTGCTGGACTACTCCATTTTTGGTAATCCGTATGAACTATCCCCATCTGCCTGCCGCCGGGAAAAGTAATGCGCAATCTTCCGAACTCACCTGGTAAGGACGTGCTTTGCAAATGTTCAGTAACTTGTCCCCGAATAGATTCTGCCGCAGGCATCGCCATACCCAGAGAAAGCGCACTCTTCTCGGCGCGCGATATGTGTCGATCCAAAAGCAGGGGTCTATTGGAGCGAGTGAGTATCGTTTCAAAGATTCCAACGCCGTCGGGGAAAGTGCTAATCATTTCCACCTGCCCTCGGCCAGCGCGATTAAATTGCGAGCCTTCAATTCGCTCTCTTCCCACTCGTCCGCGGCCAAACTTCCCCAGGTAATGCCTGCCCCAGTTCCAAAACGTAAAAGTCCGTCTCTAGCATCCCAAAAAATCCTAATTGCGACCGAGAGGAGCGCGTCCTCACCTTCAACCCAACCCAAAGCTCCACAATAAGGACCTCGAACCGAAGGCTCAATTCGAGAAATAGTTTTAACCGCCGAGGACTTGGGCGCCCCGCTTACCGAGCCCGGAGGCAAGATAGCCGCAGCGATAGCAGGCCAAGAAATTCCTGCCTTCAACTTTCCTTCAACAAATGAGACTAAATGGCTAAGTCCTGGATGAGTTTGACTCTCCAACAATGCAGCAACGTTGACAGATCCACTCTCACAGATTCGCCCTAAGTCATTTCGAAT
>JANXME010000087.1 GCA_025354785.1 Actinomycetes bacterium
CATCAGATCACCTAGTTGCATCATATGGAGCCACATATGGTATCTCCTATGTCATCACCAATTGTTCTAATAACTATGGTCCACACCAGAATCTAGAAAAGCTTATTCCAACTGTAATCAGTAGGGGACTAGACGGAAACAATATTCCAATGTACGCGGATGGTGCTAATATCCGTGATTGGATTCATGTGAATGATCATTGTGATGCTATTTGGAGAGTCTTTGTTTACGCGAAAGATTTTTCCAAGTATAATATAGGGGGTAATAATCAGATCACAAATAAAGAGGTGATTACCACGATCCTAAATATGATTGGAGTATCTCTGGATCGGATCAAATCAGTTCCAGATAGACCCGGACATGATTTTAGATATGATATTGATTGTTCTAAAATCAATAGAGAACTACAATGGAAACCGTCCGTTGACTTTGAAGATGGATTGAAAGGAACTATAGAATGGTATCACAATGAACTCCACTACGACAATAGGAATCATCTTAGCTGCGGGACGATCGACTCGGCTCCTCCCTGCTACCTCTGCGGTAAGCAAACAGCTTCTTCCGGTTTATGATAAGCCGCTGATCTACTATCCCCTCAGCACACTGATGCTGGCGGGAATTAGAGATTTTGTGGTCATTGTCAATCCTCACGAGAAGTCTGTATTTGAAAAGATTTTTGAGCACTCCGCCCTTCATATGGGCATCAATGTCAAGATCGCAACACAGGCTTCTCCAAATGGATTGGCAGAAGCTTTTCCTATTGCTCAAAGTGTGACTAATCTAAAAAACTATAGAAACGTTGCCCTAATTCTTGGAGACAACGTCTTTCACGGAGCTACTCTAACGAAATCTTTGATTCGTGGAACGGACAACCCCGACATTGCTAAAATCTATGGTCAAAAGGTTGTGGATCTTCATCGCTTTGGGGTTGTAGGTATTCATCGAGAAACTAATGAGATTGGTTATCTGGTCGAGAAGCCTACTACTCTAGATGATAGATATTACAACTATGCCGTCACAGGGTTATATTTCTTCCCCAATGATGTTTCTGAAGTTGCTCTAGGTTTGATCCCTTCTAAGCGTGGGGAGTTAGAGATTATAGATTTGATCAAGAAATATTATGAGCGCAGCAGACTCTATGTTGAACCTTTTAAAAGAGGGATTAATTGGTTTGATACCGGCACAGCAGATTCTCTATTGGATGCTGCGCACTATGTAAAGACGATTCAAACCAATCATGGTTTTCTAGTGGGCAGTCCGCATGAGGTCGCTATTAGAAACAATTGGGTTGAAGACATGGACATGCTCAGCTACATCAAGCATGTAGAAAATTCTAGTTATGGTAAATTGTTGAGAGAGGCTTTCTTGAATGGATAATCAAACCCGTGATGACATGATCAGCCAGTTGGCTCAGATCACTCCACGCTACGCATATAATTGTAAGGACTTCGTTCCCGGTAAGTCACCAGTCTATTACTCTGGTCCTTATTGGGATCATCGTGAGCTAGAGATGGCAATGAAGGCATTGCTCACTGGTAAGTGGCTGACCACCGGAGAGTACGTTAATAAATTTCAGAATGAGTTTGCCAAGAAATTCAATGTGGCTCATGCTCACATGATGAACTCTGGTTCTTCTGCCAATCTCATTATGATTGCTGCATTGAAGAAGCGATTGAACTGGAAGGATGGAGACGAGGTAATTGTATCCCCCGTGGGATTCCCTACAACTATCGCTCCTCTTGTACAGAATGGACTCGTGCCAGTCTTTGCTGATATTGAAATGCGTAGTCTAAATTTTGATCTATCAGAAGTAGCAGCTAAGATCACAGACAAGACCGTAGCTATTTTCGTCTCACCTGTTCTCGGTAATCCTCCCGATATGGATTTTCTAAGAGACCTTTGTGATGCGACCGATCTGTTCCTGATTGGAGATAACTGCGATAGTCTAGGTTCTAGATTCGATGGTAAGCTCATTACAGATTATTACTATGCTTGGTCTTGCTCTTTCTATCCAGCACACCATATTTCTACCGGTGAAGGTGGTATGGTTTGTTCTAATGATGAAGAAGTCATCAATCAAGCTAGGAGTTTCTCTTGGTGGGGTAGAGATTGTCATTGCGTAGGAAGTGCAAATCTTCTGGCTTGTGGAACCTGTGGCAATAGATTTGATAAGCACTTAGGGGAGGACTTTGGTGTCGTTGATCATAAGTATATCTTCACCAATATGGGATACAATCTCAAGCCTCTAGACCTACAGGGAGCCATTGGTCTTGCTCAGCTGGAGAAGGTAGATGAGATTGATCGTTTACGTAGACAAAATTTCAATAGAGTATCATTTCATCTTTATAAGCACGTCAAAGGAATTCGCACCGTAGATAGAATCATGAAAGCAGATCCTTCTTGGTTTGGAGTTCCCATTATCTGCGACACTCCAGAACTAAAGACCAAGTTGGTGAAGTTCCTAGAAGATAATAAAATTCAGACTCGCAATTATTTTGCTGGTAATATTCTTATTCATCCCGGCTACAAGCATCTGGATGACTATAGAAAGTATCCTAATGGTAATCTAGCATTGAGCCACGTGTTCTTCCTTGGATGCCCACCACACTACAATGATCAGGTGTTTGACTATATTGAGAGTGTACTAGAAACATGGGTCTAAATCTATTTGGCGGAACTGGATTCGTAGGATCAGAATTCTACAAGACGTATCACGGATACACTTATCCTATTACGATCATTCCTCGTTATTCTCGTAAAGGTAACGTAGACGATGATATGCTATATATGATCAGCACTACGCACAACTATCATGTGTTTGATGACCCTACTCTAGACGTAGAAACCAATCTCAAGGTGCTTACTGAGGTATTGAGGAATTGGCAAAAGTTCAATCACAAAGCAACTTTTAATTTCGTAAGTTCTTGGTTCGTCTACGGTGACGTTCCTATGCCTGTTACAGAAGAATCATATTGTGATCCACGCGGATTCTATTCTATTACGAAGCGCGCGGCAGAGCAGTTGATTATCTCCTTCGCTCAAACACACAGTTTGAATTATCGAATTATGAGATTGGGTAACGTTCTAGGTAGAAACGACAAGAGTGTGTCCGCTAAGAAGAACGCACTACAGTATCTCATCAACAAGATGAAGGAAGGAGAAAAGATTGATGTTTACGACAGCGGTCTTTTTCGCCGCAATTATATTGCGGCGACTGATTGTGTTCGCGCTATCAGAACCATTGTAGACAAGGGAGCCTATAACACGATCTATAACATTGGAACTAGTCGTAGCTACGTGTTCATAGACATGTTGGATACTGCGGCTGAGAAACTAGGCATTCCTGAGAATCCATATAATTTCATTCCGCAGAAAGACTTTCATAGAGCCGTGCAAGTTAAAGACTTTACGATGGATACCAGTAAGCTTCATCGTTTAGGGTTTCATGCTGAACTAGAGTCTGAAGAGGAACTGATCGACTCTATACTCTAATCCCTAAATATTACATTCATTCGTTGGGTGTATAATGATTCATTTCAAAGAATTCATCACAGAGAATTTAGAGCAATATACGAAGCTCAAGCATCTTGAACATGCTGAGGATCTTCCTATTGATGCCGGAGAACATGGCTTTCATCACGCCGTGGAAGCTCTGACAAATGTTCATAAGAAGCTACAGGGTAAGTTCAAT
>JANXME010000091.1 GCA_025354785.1 Actinomycetes bacterium
AGATAAACCGGAATCCGTCCGCATCGGTACCTACTGGGGGATTTTCCAAGAAATCGTAAATATCATTTCCCGCCGTGAAATTGTCTCCATTAGCCCTAAAGAGGACGACTTTCACCTCTTGATCCAGCGCTGCGGACCGCATCTGCTCCACCAGGGCCTTGTACATAGCAGCGTTTATCGCATTCATTTTGGAGGGGCGATTAAAAGTGAGAGTCAGAACACCCTCTGATCTACTTGAAAGAATTTCATCCATTTGGCAATCTTATGGGTGCTAACCCTATTAAGAGGATAAACTCGACCCAGGGTTACAACGATCGGAGAGGGTAGGTGCGTTTGAGCCATGACAGCCGATGTAACAATTTCAACGCGAGATCTAACCCCCTTTGAATGTTTAGTTATGGACCTACTCTGTGAGGGAAAATCTAACGCCGCGATCGCAGCGGAAACTTCACACACCGAAAAAGTTGTCGAAAACACGGTAAGTCGCACGGCTAAAGCTTTTGGAATTCGAGCAGATAGCGAAACTAATTTGCGGGTTCTTCTTGCCTTGGCATACCGCACTCATTACGGTGATAAAGCATTTGATCGATTAGGTGTGGAATGCCAACATATGCAAATTGGAGCTGATGGCATTGCAACTTGCTCAAGGCATTTAGACTAAAAAAAATATCTTTAGAGTAACTTCTTATTTGTAAGCGAGATCACTTTTCCATTGCCGCCCTTAAGGTAAATCACATTTAGACAGGTGCTAGCACTCAGACATCTCTTCCGCATTCCTCCTGAGCGCGGGAATAATGTGCTTATTCCAATAGGTGGAATATTAAAGGAGAGAAATATTATGAAACGACGTACTTTTGATGCAATGGTAACTCTGGTTGGTCTAGGCGTTTGCATCGCACTTCTCGCGGCATCCGCTCTACTCAACTGGGGATACTCATTTGCTAATAACACAGTAAGCAGCCAGCTAAGGGCGCAAGAAATTACGCTCCCTGCAGCAACTGGAAATGCAGATGAGACAGCCGATATCACAGCGTTCTTCAAGGCCAATGGAAATAAACTTATGACCACTGGCAAGCAGGCTCAAATGTATGCCGATCATTTCTTGGGCTTCCATCTTTCCAAGATGCCAACCTACGCAGAGGCCTCCACAACCGCCAGATCTGCTGGGGGCGCATTTCAGGCTGATCCCACAAATGCTGACTTAAAAACTAAATCAGAATCTGCCAACGCCACCGTAGATACTGTATTCAAAGGCACCACGTTGCGCGGAACTCTTCTGACCGCCTACGCATTTTGGGAGTTGGGACAAATTGCCAAGATTGCATCCGGAGTAGTTCTAGCCGGCGCGATTTTACTTTTGCTCTTCGTTTTTGCGGGCTATCGCAATCTTCGTCGCACTCCGCAAGACGCGACGATCTAGCCCTCTACTCTCCGTGAGGGTGAAGAGAAACACCCCCCGATATATTCGGGGGGTGTTTTTTTGTGCCTTCTTTTATCGATCAATACTTCCAGCGATAAATTCCTCAGTCCGATTGTGCGCTTGTTCGTCGCTATATTGGA
>JANXME010000223.1 GCA_025354785.1 Actinomycetes bacterium
CTCAAAATAAAGAAGTCCCTACGGCGCAAGTAACGGCCCCACATATTGATGTATTTGCTCCCACGGTCCCAGTTATGGAGGTTTCACCTCCTGCACCTCCTGCACCTCCTGCAACTCCTGCGGCTCCTGCAACTCCCACTCCGACCGCCCAGGAAGTCGTGCGCGATCGCGCGATTATTGTGCCCACTCCAGCGGACCCGGTCATCAAACCAGTCCCAGTTCTTGTAACTCCCGCAGCGGCATCCGTTGAACCCATACGCGGAGTAGCGGCGCGAGTGGTACAGAGCATGGAGGCCTCTCTCGCAGTTCCAACGGCCACTAGCGTCCGCGCCATTCCTGCCAAACTTATGATCGATAACCGCATTGTGATTAACAACCACCTGAAGCGCGCGCGTGGCGGCAAAGTTTCATTTACCCATTTAATTGCCTACGCCATGATCAAAGCAGTCCGCTCAATGCCGGAAATGAATTCTTCATACACCTTGCTCGACGATAAGCCAGCCGTAGCCCATCCGCAGCATGTCAATCTTGGCATCGCTATTGACATTTCCAAGCCAGATGGATCTCGCCAACTTTTAGTGCCATCCATCAAGGGCTGTGAAAGTTTAGATTTTGCACAATTCTGGGGCGCCTACGAAGCCACCGTTAAGAAAGCGCGCACTGGCACACTCACGGTTGAAGATTTCGCTGGCACCACACTTTCATTGACCAACCCCGGAACTCTGGGAACAGTTCACTCCGTACCGCGCCTCGTCCAAGGCCAAGCCATGATCTTGGGTGTCGGTTCTATGGATTACCCGGCCGAATTTCAAGGCGCAAGTGCCGAGACCCTTGCCCGACTTGCTGTCAGCAAAATTGTCACTCTAACCAGCACTTACGATCATCGGGTTATTCAAGGTGCGCAGTCTGGCGATTTCCTGCGCCGCATTCACGAACTCTTGCTGGGCTCGGAGGGTTTTTACGATGAGATTTTTTCGGCTCTGCGAATTCCATATAAACCAATTCGTTGGGTTGCGGATATTGAATTTGCGCGCGATGCCGAGATCGACAAGACGGCTCGTGTTCAGCAATTAATTCACGCATACAGAACTTTCGGCCACTTGATGGCAGATATCGATCCTTTGGAATACAAACAACGCAACCACCCCGATCTCGATGTGGTCAGCCACGGCCTAACTCTGTGGGATCTCGACCGCGAATTTGCCACAGGTGGTTTTGGTGGAAAGAGCTTTATGCAGTTACGCAAAATTCTAGGAATCCTGCGCGACTCATATTGCCGCTCCATTGGTGTTGAATATATGTATATAGAGGATCCATCCGAACGCACTTGGATGCAGCAAAAAGTGGAGATGGAACCCGTCAAATTTCCACGAGAGGAGCAGCTGCGAATTCTGCGCCGTCTAAATGGCGCCGAGGCATTTGAATCCTTCTTGCAGACTAAATATGTTGGCCAAAAGCGCTTCTCACTCGAGGGTGGAGAAACCATAATTCCATTGCTAGACGCTGTTATTTCCGCGGCTGCAGAAGCCGAACTGGTGGAGGTCTGCATTGGTATGCCGCACCGCGGGCGCCTAAATGTTTTAGCAAATATCGCAGGAAAATCCTCTGGACAAATTTTCCAGGAATTCGAGGGCCACTACATTGCCAACTCCGTGCAAGGTAGTGGAGATGTTAAATACCACTTGGGCACCGAGGGAGTCTTCACCGCACAATCAGGGGCTACCACCAAGATTTTTCTGGCGGCAAATCCTTCCCACTTAGAGGCAGTCAATCCAGTGCTTGAAGGCATCGTGCGCGCCAAGCAAGATATTCGCAATATCAAAGGTGACTATTCAGTATTGCCAATACTCGTACATGGCGATTCCGCCTTCGCTGGACAGGGCGTGGTCTCTGAAACCCTAAATATGTCCCTGTTACGTGGTTACCGAACTGGCGGAACCGTCCATGTGATCGTAAATAACCAAGTTGGCTTTACGACATCGCCTCACGCTTCGCGTTCCTCTACATATGCAACCGATGTTGCCAAAGCAATTCAAGCGCCGATATTCCATGTCAATGGAGACGATCCAGAAGCCTGCGTCCGCGTGGCGCGTCTGGCTTTTGAGTACCGACAAAAATTTAACAAAGATGTGGTCATCGACATGCTCTGCTATCGTCGCCGCGGTCACAACGAAGGCGACGAACCGAGTTTTACCCAGCCCCTTATGTACAAACTTATTGAAGCCAAACGCTCTACCCGTACCTTGTATACAGAAGCGCTCGTTGGTCGCGGCGACATTTCTCTTGAAGAAGCAGAAGAAGTCGCGCGCGATTACCAGATGCAATTGGAAGCAGTCTTTGCCGCTGTTCACAATCTCAAGCCAGAAAACGTGGTTGGTCCGGACATTCCAGAGGCGCCTCTTCCCCATAACGTCGACACCAGCATTGATGAAGCCACCGCCCGCCGCATTGCCCAGACGCAGGTCAGCGTTCCAGAAGGCTTTAGCGTCCATCCCAAACTTTTACCGCAACTTACTAAGCGCGTGGAAATGCTAAACGATGCCAGCATCGATTGGTCAATGGGGGAGGCTCTGGCATTTGGCTCACTTCTTATCGAAGGCAAGCCAATTCGCCTGGCAGGGCAAGATTCCAGGCGGGGCACATTTAGTAATCGACACGCAGTCATTATTGATAAGGAGAATGGCAACGAGTGGACACCGTTGCGCGGATTAATCTCAGATGAAAACCAGTTCTTTGTGATCGATTCCCTTCTCTCCGAATATGCGGCCATGGGATTTGAATACGGATATTCCGTCGCACGCAATGAAGCGTTAGTAATGTGGGAGGCGCAATTTGGTGATTTTGGAAACGGCGCTCAAACCATCATCGATGAATTTATCTCTTCCTCACTGCAAAAGTGGGGCGAACGTTCTGGTCTAGTTTTACTTCTGCCACATGGCTATGAGGGCCAAGGACCCGACCATTCGTCGGCACGCATCGAGCGATACCTCGCACTTTGCGCCGAACACAATATGACGGTTGCGCAACCATCGACTCCGGCCTCTTATTTCCATTTGCTTCGTTGGCACGCCAAGAATCCGGCACACCGACCAATGATCATATTTACCCCTAAGTCGATGTTGCGAATGAAGGCCGCGGCCTCCGCGCTTAGCGATTTCACAAACGGTAGCTTCCAAACTGTAATTCCCGATGAGACTGTCTCTAATGCCACTCGCCTTATCTTCTGCTCTGGACGCATTTACTACGACTTAATTGCCGAACGCGCGCGCAACGGCGAAGATTCAACTGCCATAGTCCGCGTGGAGCAGTTCTATCCATTACCTACTGCTGAATTGCGAGCCGAGGCGACGAAGCACCCAAAAGCCAATTTGCTCTGGGTACAAGATGAACCCGCCAATCAAGGACCCTGGCCTTTCATAGCCTTAAATACCTACGACGTATTTGGCGATCGCACTCTGCGACGCGTTTCACGCCGCGCCACCGCAAGCCCTGCAACAGGCAATCACTATGTACATGACGAAGAGGCCAATGCGCTGATGGTTGAAGCTTTTTCGCGCTGATTTCGCGTGATAGATCGCCAAAACTAGTCACCTAAGCGATGTGGTGAAAACGTTATAAAAGAGCAATCAAAGACCCTGGCTTACAGCCTGCTTTACATTGAAAAGAGAATCTCGACGCGCTATTTTCTCAATGAATGCTCGAAACAAGGTCCGAGCAATTGGCAGTATTCGAGAAATTCGCAATATTGGAGTAAATATCAATATCAGAAAGAGTGGTTACATAAATTGAGTAAGTCCCCTTGGTGGAGGAACGCCGTTATCTACCAAATCTATCCGCGCTCCTTCTCCGATTCCAATGGAGATGGAGAAGGCGATCTAACCGGAATCACTAACCACTTAAACCATGTCAGCGATCTTGGAGTTGATGCAATATGGTTAAGCCCTTTCTACACCTCTCCCAATAGAGATGGCGGGTATGACGTCGCAGATCCGAGAGACGTGGATCCGCGACATGGAAATTTGGAAGATGCCAAAATCCTTTTTGCAAAGGCGCGCGCTTTAGATTTGAAGGTTTTGGTCGATATCGTGCCCAATCATTTTTCCAGCGAACACGTCTGGTTTAAGGCCGCATTGCAAGCGCAGCCCGGATCTCCAGAGCGAGCACGTTTTCATTTTTATCCAGGAAAGACTCCCACCACGCCCCCTAATAATTGGATTTCATTATTTGGTGGACCCGCCTGGACTCAAGTCAGCGACGGTCAGTGGTACCTACATCTCTTTGATTCTTCGCAACCGGATTTAAATTGGCAGAACGAGGATGTCCGAGCCGACTTCGAGAAGACTTTACGGTTCTGGTTGGATTTAGGAGTAGATGGTTTTCGCATAGATGTGGCCCACGGTCTAGCCAAGGAAAATATTCTGGAAGACCATTACGACCCACAAGGACTGAGTAATGCCCTTCGTCTAGATGTCGAGATGAGCGCCGAAGCTCGCGGAAAACTACTTGCCACAGTACCTTTCTTTGATCGTGACGGCGTCCATGAAATTTATCGCCAATGGCGCAAGATCTTCGATTCATACGATCGCGAAATTATGGCCGTCGCAGAGGCTTGGGTGCACCCTCCAGAAAGAGCCACCCGATATGTGCGCCCCGATGAGTTACAGCAAGTTTTCAACTTCGACCTACTTGTAGCGCCTTTTAACGACCAAATTCTCTATCAATGTATTGATCGCACTTTAAAACTCATGGGCACAGTTGGCGCGTCACCAACCTGGGCACTAAGCAATCACGACACCCCGCGAGTTGTCTCCCGAGTCGGAGAAAATGAGTCGCGCGCGCTAGCGCTCTTTACTTTTGGGCTGCCTGGGTCGTCATACATTTTCCAAGGCCAAGAACTTGGACTGCCAGATGCCGAACTTGAGGATTGCGATCGTCAAGATCCAGCCTTCTTCCGAACTCACGGAGTTCAAAAGGGTCGCGATGGCGCACGGGTGCCCCTGCCTTGGTCGGGCGAAGCGGCACCATTCGGCTTTTCCTCTGGAAAGCCGTGGTTGCCGATTCCGCAGGGGTGGTCATCGCTAACGGTGGAGAAAGAGAGCGGCGATCTATCTAGCTCGCTAGAAATGTATCGCAAAATCCTGGCGCTTCGAAAAGAAAATCTGTTGGATTCAGCGGATTTTACTTGGAGCCGCAGACCCGATGAATCGGGGGTTATTTCTTACCGAAGAGGAAACGTTGAAGTCTTTCTAAATACTTCGACACAAGAATTTCAAGTTCAAAGTAGTGGTCATTTTGCAATCGCTTCGGACCCAAGATCGAAGTTGGAGTTGAATATTTTGTCAATTGCCCCATCTTCATCTGCCTGGATTGCTCTTTCTTAATTGCTTTTTGCCGCGCCGCAATCGAAAGAGAACTTTGCCAACAACTTCGCTCAGATCAATTGCACCCCACTTCCTTGAATCTGTGCTTGTCGGGTTATCGCCCTCCACCCAAATCAGACCATCAACATCACGCAGAAAGCGTTTAACTAGGTAGACACCTGGCCGCTCCTGGCGCTCGATAACTACGACGTCACCAACTTTAAAAGCGGGCTTCCACCTCACCAATAACCAATCTCCTTCACGGTATGTGGGGTTCATTGAATCTCCCGAGACTGCCACGGTGCCTAGTGAAAAAGGTCCACCAGGGGCAATAGGGGGTTCCACGGGGGCAAGTCTGGCACCTTTAAAAGTCAATGCGCCCAAAACGCAATACCTGGGCTACCAGCAGGTTCTTTTCAAACTTTCCTTTACCCTGCCTTTCTAACTATCCTTCTTACTAACACCTTCGCCACAGTAATAAGAGAGATTTCGGAGAAATTTATGTTTAGCCCTAAGACCACGGTTTATGCCCACTGCGATCTGCCCTGCGGAATCTACGATCCTGCGCAGGCCAAAATCGAAGCACAATCTGTAAAGGCTTGTATGCAGAAGTATGCAGCGAGTACCGATCCCGACTTCAAAGCGCGGGCTGTAGCTATTAAAGAGGCACGTTCAAATATGGTGAAAGAGCACCTATGGGTTCTCTGGACCGATTACTTCAAACCAAATCATTTCGAAAGCTACCCAAATTTGCACGCCCTTTTCAACGATGCCACCAAACTCGCAGGAGCGGCTGGCACCAAGGGCACCAATGATGTTGAAGTTGCGGACAAGTTAATTGCCAAAATTGACGAGATCGCTGAAATATTCTGGGCAACTAAGAAGTAATCAGTTGGTGCGGCGACTCGCTAGCCTAGTTGTTCTGTGAACCGGCTAGCGTGGTGATTGGCCAACTATTGATTGAGCGGCGGTTCGAGCGAGGAAAGAGACTCGCTCAACCACCGCTCTTTTCATTTGCGCCCTGGCGATTTCTCGATCCCCTTCATGTACTTCGCAAGTAAAAGAGATATCTCGACTGCGGAAATCAGTGCAGGTAGCGCTAGCTCGGATTTGAGAACCAATTCCAACCGATTCAATAATTTCCATCTCTAATTTAACTAGTCGAGTGCTCTCGCCGTTATCTAAAAATTCTCCGAGAGCCGCCAAAGTGGCACACTCCATCAGATTTGATAGGTGCGATGTTGAGACGATCGGCAAGTCACCCAATCCAAGTGCTACCAAGCAATCGCCAGGGCGAACGACCATTGAAGCAAAACCAACCGCCCCAACTATCTCGCTCTCACTTTGCATGGCAACAAATCTACTCAGAAAGCGCTCTACTTTTCGGGAGGGAGCCGGAATTCTTGAGTGTGTTCTATCGTAATTTCTTGATGCTCAATCGAACCAAACTCATCAACTTGAATAGAAATTTCAGTTCGACGATATTCGGTCGTGAACTCCATTTGTTGGGCTCCCGCGGAAGTCGATCCTAAAATCGCGATCTGAGCAGCAAGAGCGTCATGGAGCTCTCGTGGCGCTTGTTCCATACAGGAGCGGGTCAATATTTCGTGCAATAAGGAATGCATCGTCCGCTCATGCGCCATCTCAGAATTACAGGGGGGGCACTCTTCTAAATGAATCTCTATATTGTGAGCAAGTGAGGGTTCATTAATCTCCCCATCAATCAAAATGCTCACGAACCCGAGAACTTCCGAACATGGAGTGGCATGCGCATTTCCGCAACTCATAGCGAAACCTCCTCGTCCTTTGCTTCGCCGCTTTTTTCTGCGGCAGTCTTTCCATATCCGCGCTCTTTGGCGTAATCCGTCAGTAGTAAGCGCAGCGCTTTTCGTCCACGATGAAGACGTGACATAACGGTCCCCGTTGGAACGCCCACGATGTCTGCAATTTCCTTGTAAGCAAACCCTTCAACGTCGGCTAGGTAAACTGCAATCCGAAACTCTTCCGGGATATCTTGCAGAGCGCGCTTCACATCGCTATCAGGCATGTGTTCCAGAGCTTGAATCTCAGCCGACTTTCCCTGGTCGCTCGTATGCGACGCAGATGCGGCCAACTGCCAATCTTCAGCCTCATTTCCGGCTAATAGTGGCTGGCGCTGAGACTTGCGGTAAGAGTTGATAAAGGTTGTAGTTAAAATTCGATAAAGCCAAGCCTTTAGATTTGTTCCAGGTTCGAACTGATGAAAGGAAGAGAAGGCTTTTAAATAAGTATCCTGCACTAAATCTTTGGCGTCATGCGGGTTTTTCGTGTAGCGCAAAGCCGCGGAGTAGATCTGATCAGTAAAGGCGAGCGCATCGCGCTCGAACCGCAAGTTTCGATCGGAGGCGCTCTCTTTTACCATTTCCGTAGATGTCGCCGATTCTGGGCTGGTTTCCAAGGCAGAATCAGAACCAATTGCGATGTTTTTGGCAATTTCGGTGGCAGTCATTGGCGTTAAGGTTACCGTCATTGGGGTTGGCTTTAGAACAAGGTTTCTGGCTCGCCAAGGGCGATTGGTTCAATCAATTGCGGTCCGTCATTTCTCACCGCGTTAACCAAATCCGAGACAGCATGTGCTGTTAAACGCGGATCTGGCTCTGAATATTCCAAGAGCGCGAGCAAATCTTCAACATCTCGAAATTCAGGGTCTAGCCAGGTTTGCCAGCGCGCGGCCGGCAATAGGACTGGCATCCGACTATGGATCGGCGCCAGGGCCCCAATCGCCTCGTGCGTAATTATCGCGGCCGAATCTATCCGTTCTCCCTTGGGTGAAACCCAGGTGCTCCAAATGCCCGCCAAGGAGAGCGAGTGGCCGTCTTGGCGCGAAATAAAGAAAGGTTGTTTCGGGCGATACTGGCCAAGAGCGGTTGCCCACTCGTAGTAACCGTCTACTGGAACTAAGCAGCGCCGTTTGCGAAATGAATCTCGGAAGGTCGGCTTTTCAGCGACAGATTCACATCGAGCGTTGATGGCGTGCGACTGAGATGTGCGCGCCTGCGCCAAATCTCTATACCAGTGCCCGATCAGACCCCAAGATGCACTCTTTAATTCACGCGCCCCAGTCTCCGCATTCTCGTTAATGATGTAGATCTCTTTGCTCGGTGCAATATTCCAGCTGGCGGGAAGTGGCGAATCTGGAACAGAACCTGTTATCCCAAACTCCTCGACGAGGGCATCATCCATTTTGGATTGCGCAAATCTTCCACACATAACGCGGAGTCTATGAGGCCCCTTTACTTATTGGGAACTAATCTTGCGCACCCTCAAGGAGTGCAACGGTAGGCTCGTCTTATGCATGATGGTTTGCGCGCCGATGCCCAACAGGTGGCTGACTCGCTCTGGCCTGCCCCGCAACGCACCAAGGGCTCCATCTCTTCCCGCATCGTCATACCTGGCTCCAAATCAGTTACTAACCGCGCTTTGGTTTTAGCGGCCTTAGCCAGTTCTGCATCAATCTTGCGACGCCCACTTATTTCCCGAGATAGCACCTTAATGAAAAACGGGCTGATCTCCATGGGAACATCAATTGCGGAAAGTAATCGCGCCCAGAGTTCGACGATTGGTGAGCTCCAATGGGCCATCACTCCGGGAGACCTCTCCGGTCCTGCACTAGTCGATGTTGGAAACGCCGGAACGGTAATGCGCTTTCTTCCACCGGTTGCGGCGTTGGCCAACGGCGCCATCTCCTTTGACGGCGATGCACGCTCGCACGAAAGGCCAATTGGGCCAGTAATTCGAGCCCTGGAAGAACTTGGAGTTGAGATCGAGCATGGTGGCCGATATTCACTTCCGCTAGTCGTAACTGGCAAGGGCGAATTGCGGGGTGGAGAAATCGATATCGATGCTTCAGCATCAAGCCAATTTCTCTCCTCCCTGCTTCTTATCGGTCCAGCAACTCTTAAAGGAATCACGGCGCGCCATGTTGGAAGTTCGCTGCCCTCTCTTCCACACATCGATATGACAGTGGCGATGCTGCGAGATTTCGGTGGCGAAGTTGAAGTAGATCGAGCAGAAAAGATTTGGCGGGTACATCCTTCTCGGTTGCACGGTCGGGAATTGGTAATTGAGCCAGATCTTTCAAATGCCGCACCATTCCTTTCCCTCGCAATGGTCTGTGGTGGCAGCATCACAATCGCCGATTGGCCCCAACAGACCACTCAACCCGGAGATCAACTGAAGGAAATTCTGGTTGCTATGGGCGGGCAGATTTCACAAAGTGGAGATGGGTTAACTTTGCAAGGAAATGGCCAAATAAAAGGAATTGATATAGATCTCCACGATGTCGGTGAATTAACTCCGGCAATTGCGGCTTTGGCGGCACTGGCGGATTCGCCTTCCTACCTGCGCGGAATTGGGCACCTGCGCATGCATGAAACCGACCGACTTGCCGCCCTGACGAAAGAAATAAATTCCCTGGGTGGCAACGTGGTTGAGGAACCAACGGCACTGCGGATTACTCCGGCACCATTGCATGGTGGAACATTCCATACATACGAAGATCATCGATTAGCCACGGCTGGCGCAGTGCTTGGTTTGGCAACAAAAAACATTAAAGTTGAAAATATTTCCACTACCGCCAAGACTTTGCCAAATTTTGCTCACATGTGGTCTGAGCTAGTTGAGTAGAGTCAATTGCCGATGAGTACCCCACTAATAATAAAAATTGGCGACCATGGCTAATCGCAATCTAGTTGGACGAACATTTGACGAATCGGATGTAAGAATTCGCCCTAGCAAAAGCACCAGGCCGCGCAGTAAAGATAGACCATCACATAGCGCTGCGGTATCGGCGCTGGTGACAACGGTGGATCGCGGACGTACAACATGCATTACTGAAGCGGGAACAATAATTGTCGCCATGAAAGCCCGTGAATTGGGCCCCAAATCGGTTGTGGTTGGCGACTACGTCGGGCTCGTCGGCGACACTAGCGGTGCGATTGGCGCGTTAGCCCGCATTATTAGCGTTAAGGAACGGATCAATTCTTTGAGTCGTACCGTTGATGACAGTGCCAAGGTGGAACGAACTATCGTGGCCAATATTGATCAACTGGTAATTGTGGTCGCCGCTACCAACCCAGAGCCAAGGCAAGGACTTATAGATCGTTTCTTGGTTTGCGCTTTCAATGAAGCAATTACCCCAATTATTTTGGTGACCAAAACAGACTTGGGTGCACCTCCGACATTCCTTGAGGAATATCGCGCCCTAGATATAGAAATATTTACTACTGGAAAAGGGGGCGACCTTACTCAAATTGCTTCCAGGCTCCGAGGCAAGACCTCAGTTTTAGTTGGGCACTCCGGTGTCGGAAAATCTACTCTTCTGAATTCCCTCCTCCCGCATGCCCAGCGAGTAATTGGCGAAGTCAATGAAGTCACAGGCCGCGGGCGCCATACATCATCTAGCGCGATCGCTCTTCCTCTCTCACCGAAAATGGCCTTTAGCGATGGGTGGGTAATTGATACCCCAGGCATAAGGGCGTTCGGCTTGGCCCATATCGATCCCGCACGAATAATTGCCTCCTTTAGCGATCTAAGCGAAGTAATTATCGAATGTATGCCAAATTGCTCCCACTTTGAAGCCGGTTGTGCCCTCACCCGATGGACATCACCTGGGGGAGCCACAGATGCGGCACGTTTGGCGCGCGTCCAAAGCTTGCATAATTTACTAGATCTTAAGCGAGACTAGACTTTCTCGATATGGTTTCGAAAAAGTTTTCTTACGCCGAAGATCTAGCCTTGGCTTTAGAAATTGCCGACGCGGCCGACTCAATAACAGCTTCTCGCTATCAATCTCTAGATTTAGTCATTACGACTAAGCCCGATAACACACCAGTGACCGATGCTGATAAGGCCACAGAAAAAGCTATTCGAGAAATTCTCACCCGGCAAAGGCCTGAGGATGGACTGCTCGGGGAAGAGTTCGGCGAAGAGAAGATAGAAAACTCTCGTTATTGGATTATTGACCCGATAGATGGAACTAAAAATTTTATGCGTGGGGTTCCGACCTGGGCCACTCTTATCGCGCTGGTTGAAGATGGAGAAGTAATCGTAGGGGTTGCGAGTGCGCCAGCGCTGAAACGTCGTTGGTATGCATCGGCAGGAGCTGGCGCTCATGTAATTTTTGACAATAGAGCGCCGCGAAAGATTTCCGTTTCAGGTGTCTCCCATCTCAAGGATGCCTCTCTGACTTACTCCGATTTCGTGGGTTGGAATGAGCGCGGCCCGGCATTTGTTTCATTAATTGATTCATGCTGGCGTTCGCGGGGAATGGGTGACTTTTGGTCGCACATGCTCGTCGCGGAAGGGGCAGCTGATATTGCAATAGAGCCAACTTTGGCGGTATGGGATATGGCTGCTCTCGACATTATCGTTCGCGAGGCAGGTGGCTCCTTTTCTAGCATTGCAGGTCTGCCGGGTCCACATCATGGAAGTGGGCTCTCCACTAACGGCCTACTCCATGACCAGGTGGTGAAGTTTCTCAATGGCTAAAAGAGGCGGAGACAATATGGGGGCTATGCAGCGGCCCGATTCAATGGCTGATCTGGAACGAAAAGCGGAAGTAGAGCCGATAAATGGCGCTTTAGAACCCCTCACATTTAGCTTGGAGGGCATGACCTGTTCGGCTTGCGTCTCAACTATCGAGCGCACCCTCAATTCAATTCCTGGAGTTAGCGCCACCGTCAATTTTGCTACCGAGACCGCCCATGTTCTGGCTCCATCTGAAGTTAGCCCTAAGAAACTAATTGCTGCGGTTAAATCTGCTGGTTACTCCGCAACTCAAATTTCCGACTCCAGCCAGATTGCTCTACACAATAAGAAATCGGCCACTGCCCTTTTTTTTGCTACCTTTTTCACAATTCCAGTGCTTGTAATATCTATGAAAATGTCGTGGCACCCTGCCATCGATAAATGGATCAACGGGCAGCTAGACAATTTTAATCTCTTGCATCCCAAGTATTCTCCTACCGCTTGGTTGGTCATCGCGTTAAGTGCACCAGTGGTTCTTATAATCGCAATTCCAATTCACCGCGCAGCGATTAGAAATATTTTTCATCCAACAATGGATACTCTGATCTCCCTCGGTTCGCTAACCGCTTTTGGCTGGTCCATCTACGCCAACTCCACAGGTAATGGAGAGGTATATGCCGAGGTTTCCGCGGCCGTTGTCACCTTTGTAATCGCTGGTCGCTACCTGGAATCACGCGCCAAGCGCCGCGCCAGCAGCGCTCTTGCCACGCTCTTAGCGCTTGGCAGCAAAGAGGTCACGGTTTTGCGCAGCGGTGAAGTAGTTCTAATTCCGATTGATCATTTAGATATCGGCGACGAGTTCATTGTTAAACCAGGTGAGCGCGTCGCCACCGACGGAATCGTTATCTCGGGAAATAGCGCGGTTGATAATTCCATGCTCACGGGAGAATCTATTCCGCTCGAAGTTTCACCTGGCGTTTCTGTAATTGGCACCTCCCTTAACCGCAATGGCCGCTTAATTGTGCGCGCTACACGCATCGGATCCGATACAGAGTTGGCTCGCATCACTGCCATGGTAATTAGCGCGCAAGGAACAA
>JANXME010000224.1 GCA_025354785.1 Actinomycetes bacterium
CGGAGAAATCTTGTCTACGACAACTGCAACATCCTCAGGCAAACCTGGTCGCTGCTTCTGACCGTCGAAGAGGCGCACCTTGCCGTGTTGCAGGCCGCCATGGGAAATATGCATAGGGGCACCAGTGAGCATTTGCGCCAGACCTTCGAAATAGACCGGGTTGAACTCCTGCCAGGCGTGGATTTGATAGCCATCCACGCGCAAATCCAGTCCAACGACTACTTCGGCAGTGGCCGGATCGTAAGAATCCCAACCTCGGGGATCTCCTGTTTTAGAGCGCATTTTATGTAGTTGATTTTCAATCAGCGTTAAATTTGCTTCCAAAATATCTTCTGGATAATTGGGTAACTCTCCCTGCATAAACTGAAACCACGGCAAAGTGTTAGCGATGTAGTGCTTGGTATCGCGGCCTGTCATGGCATCTTTGCCAGAAACCCCAGGGATGGCGATGGCGTTCCAATCGTTATCGCGTGGTAGCGCCATAATGCGCTCTAGATCTTCATCTGCCATAGATGTTGTCCAGAGGTAGATCATGTGGCGCGGCGATGGCATCCGATAATCGGACCAACCCGCATCAAAGTGACGATGGGGTACCTGAACAATGCCGTCAATCTCTTTGCGCTTTGACCAGATTAGGTCGTATTGCGACCGAGCAAGGTCTAATTGCGAGTAATCCCCGGTCAGAAGCACCGCGTTCATACTTGCATTAGTTAAGGGCTCCATAATGGTCATGAAGCCATGTGGCCAACGCCAGCCGTAGTAGCCACCCCACCATTTGCCATCGTTGTATTCACCGATCTTGCCAGTTAGCCCGACGTTGTCGGGAATTATTCCCTCGTTAGCGGCCGCGCGTTGGCGCCAGGCATCCAGGTATCCGATGACCCATTCACTCAAATACTTCTCTTGCGAATACATGTAGGCATGTGTCATGAGGGAGGTGGCATTGAGGTTAAGTGGAACATCTCCCCTATTCATGCGCGCATTCATTTTTACAATTAACTCGCTATAGATATCTGGATCTGACCAGTGGCAGAGCATCGTGGAAAAATCGTTATTGGTAATGTCTTCGTAAGGCGCTAAGTAATCGTCCAAGACGGTGCGGTGGGTAAACCAATCTTCATGAGTCACGACAAATCGCGGACCGCGACTGCCGGTAAGGGGCGAGCGAATCATCTTTAGCTCAGTGTCATAATTCTGTGCGATTTCGTCGCGTCCGTTATACATATTGGCAAAGCGCAGTGCGCGGTGGCGATCGACTAAAGATTCTGGCTTGGTGAGACCAAAGAAGTAGTGATACAGATAGGCCTCGCCATGGTGCATCCAGTCGTAGTAGCCATCGAATTCGCGATATATCTGGCCGTACTCGGTCCACTGCAAAGTGATTGAATCCCACATCTTGCGGGCAAGTTCGTAAACTTCTTCGCTTCCTCCCATGGAGTAGAAAAGTGCCAGATTCATAAAGGCTTCATACGGGTCATCTGAACCATCCATGCTGCCCCAGGTATCGCGCCAGATGAGTGTGCCATCAGAGCGGGTGTAGCGCGCCACAAATTCCACGGCGGCGGCATTTAGCTTTTCGATAATCTCGCGTTCTTGCTTGGCCCATTTAGGGGCGGGCGCAACTTCAGAAATTTTATGTGAAATTTTTATGCTGGGAATTTTAGGCGCAGTCTCGTTTGGCATTCTAAAATCCTATAGTATCCCCACATGAGCAGCAATGGCGAAACGCGGGTTGCGATAATTACTGGTGCAACAACTGGACTTGGTGCTGCCACTGCAGAACTCTTTGCCCGCAGCGGTTATCGGGTTCTAGCTACCGCACTTAGAGACGACGAAGGTTTTATTGCCAAATTGCAAGGGCAGAATTTAGAGATTGCATTCTTTCCAGCAGATCTGCGCGATGCCCAAAATAGCGCAAAAGCAATCGTTGAACGTTCAACCCAACTTTATGGGCGAATTGATGTTGTAGTTAATTGCGCTGCGCGAATATCTCACAAACCCGTGGTGGAAGTTGAGGAAGCGGATTGGGATGAGATTTTTGCAGTGAATCTTAAGGCGCCATTCTTTATTTCTCAATCTGCTTTCCCACACCTTTCCAAAACGAAAGGCTGCATAATAAATATCAGTTCCACTAATGCTTGGCGAGTCAACTTAAGGAACCAACTCTACGATTCGTTAAAGGCCGCGCTAAATCATTTAACAAAAGGCATGGCGCTAGAATTTCGCGACGCTGGAGTTCGAGTAAATGCCATAATGCCAGGCGCTATGCGCACTCCCCTTATTGAAGAATGGCTAGAGCTTTATTTAGGTCGCGCAACTCAAAGTGCCGATTTGGCCGGAGAAAATGTCGCATCCACCGAAAAGGTCGCAAGTGTGGTCTTGGGGTTGGCAAGTGAGCAAATGCGCTGGATAAATGGCGCTGAAATTCCAGTAGATGGCGGCTACCATTTAGGTTAATTCCACAGTTAAAACAATCCACACTTTCTGTAATCCTTGAAATGCGATCTATTTTCCGCGCTAATTTCGTCCCGTCCCAACTCCTTTCATGAATTCCTGCCCCGTCCC
>JANXME010000245.1 GCA_025354785.1 Actinomycetes bacterium
GATTTTGAGCATTTAGGTTTGCCTCAGAGTTTGGGTTTAAAACCGGCAATGACCTTGAAGGCAAAGTTGCACCTGGTGAAATCAGTTCCTGCTTATAGCGCAGTGGGGTATGGGGCGACTGCGCACACCTTGGTCGATACAAAACTAGGCGTAGTTGCTTTGGGGTATGCAGATGGAATTCCGAGAATTGCCAAGGGTGCGGGAATATTTGTAGATGGTCGACGGGCGCCAATAATTGGACGGGTATCGATGGATCAATTTGTGGTTGATCTGGGCATAGATTCCAAAGCAAAAGCGGGCGATTGGGCCACCATTTTTGCTGCCGGCGACGGGGGCGAATACACGGCTGACGATTGGGGCGCTGCCAGCCAGAGCATTAATTACGAAATAGTGACGCGAATTGGCTCGCGAGTGCCGCGGGTCTACCTGCACAACTCAACTTCAGATGATTGAAGTTGCAACCCCCGCGGCGATGTTTGATTTGGGCTCCAAATTGGGTGCGAAATTTCGAGCTGGCGATTTGATAGTGCTAAATGGTCCACTTGGAGCTGGCAAGACGGTACTTGTGCAAGGTATTGGAGCAGCTTTGGGATTTGCAGGAATTACTTCACCAACATTTGTAATTTCTCGTACTTACGTAGGCAATCCATCCTTGATTCATGTCGATGCCTATCGTCTGCTGCAAAGGGATAACCCTAACCTTTCATTAGATAATCTAGATATTGATTCGGAGAGAGAGGATGCGGTCACAGTCGTTGAGTGGGGCGGTAGCATCGCATCCCGACTATCGCAAGAGCGTCTAGAAATAACGATGGACCGCAGCGATGAAACGCGAAAAGTTACTTTTGTGGGAGTTGGAAGTCGATGGGATGGTTTTCAACCGTGACAATTTCGTTGGCAATCGATACCTCAACTTCTCGAACCACTGCCGGGATTATTGAAGATGGTGCGCTTCTCTGGCATGGATTTCGCGACGGATCAACTTCTCATGGAGAAGCGCTGCCAGCGTTGGTGAAGCAAGCCTTGAATCTACAACCCGAGATAGACCAAGTGGTTGTGGGAATGGGGCCAGGGCCTTACACGGGATTGCGAGTTGGAATTGCCTTTGCCCGCTCATTGGCGTTGGCTCGTGGTATTCCAGTCATTGGAATTTGTTCACTCGATGCCATAGCTGCGAAAGTAGTAGAGGTAGATAGTTTTCTAGTCGCAACCGATGCCCGCCGTAAAGAAGTTTATTGGGCCAAATATCAAGGTGGAATTCGCGTTGCTGGGCCAGGAGTCGAATTCCCACTTGAACTTTCTAAGGTGGGTTTGCCGATTTATGGTGAGGGGGCAGTTAAATACGGGATCGGCGAAAACGATGAGATTGCTTATCCTGATCTGTTATCGCTGGTATCGCTTAGTCAAAACCTTGAGAATCACCTTAGCGAACCACTCTATTTACGCCGCCCCGATGCGTTGCCGACTAGTGAGCGGACCAAATGAATATCACTTATCGCGACATGAACACTTTGGATTTGCCCGCCGTCATTTCGATGGAGCGCGCGGTTTACAAGATTGACCCTTGGTCAGTGGCGCAGATTAAGGAAGAGTTGGCTGGGGTTCCGCGTAACCGTTATTACGTTGTAGCCTGCGATGAAAACCAAAAAGTGGTGGGGTACGCCGGAATATTTTCCCCAGATACCAAGTTTGAGACGGAAATAATGACGCTAACTGTGGATGAAGATTTTCGTCGCAAGGGGATTGGTCGCCAACTTCTACACTTAATTATTGAGTGGTCTAAAAAGCGAGAAGCTCCGGCGATTTTCTTGGAAATGCGAGCAGGCAATATTGAAGCCAAACCACTATATCTTTCGGAAGGTTTCGCTCCAATTTCCCACCGTAAAAATTATTATCAGACTGGCGTTCACGCAGTAGTTATGAAAAAGGATTTAGCGTGAGCAACCAGCCGCTGGTCTTAGGTATCGAAACTTCCTGCGATGAGACTGCGGTAGGGATCGTGCGCGGTCGCACCCTCTTAGCCAATGTCATCGCGTCTAGCGTTGAAGAGCATGCGCGCTTTGGAGGAGTTGTGCCAGAGATTGCCAGCCGTGCACATTTGGAGTCATTGGTTCCTGTTCTTCAATCTGCACTCGAGCAAGCCAATGTTTCACTTCGCGATTTAGATGCGATTGCCGTGACTGGAGGCCCCGGATTAATTGGGGCGCTATTGGTTGGAGTTGCATCAGCGAGTGGGCTGGCGATCGGTTTGGATAAGCCTTTTTATGCGGTCAATCACCTAGCGGCCCATGTGAGCGTGGATCTCCTTACTCATAGTCTGCCAATTGAACCGGCGATTGCCCTGCTTGTTAGTGGTGGTCATTCATCTCTATTGCAGGTAAATGACATTACGCAGGATGTGATCAAACTCGGTGAAAGTATGGATGACGCCGCCGGCGAAGCATTCGACAAGATCGCCCGCGTTATGGGGTTGGGTTTTCCGGGAGGTCCGGCACTTGATCATGAATCACTGACTGGAAATCCAAATGCAATTGATTTTCCGCGTGGACTTACACAGTCTAGCGATTGGCTGTCACGTCCCTTTGATTTCTCTTTCTCTGGTTTAAAGACGGCGGTGGCTCGCTACTTGGAATCCACGCCAAATTACAAGCGCGCGGATGTGGCTGCTTCTTTTCAAGAATCAATAGTGGATGTCCTGCTTCTCAAAGCGCTGGCGGCATGCAAGAAGACTGGAATCGATACCCTCGTAATCGCGGGGGGAGTGGCGGCAAATTCGCGCTTGCGTTCTTTGGCACAGCAGCGATGCGAGGTCGCAAAATTACGGTTGCGCATTCCGGCTTCTGGCCTCTGCACCGATAATGGCGCGATGGTGGCCGCGTTGGGTTCTGCGATGGCCGCCGCCGGGCGCGCCCCGAGCAAGATCGACGTCGCAGCAACTTCTAACTTGCCGGTGACAACGGTCCAAATTTAGAAGACGCGTACAGAGGTGCTTTCTCAATTCCTACGAGAGAGAATAATTGAGCTTGATCTTCTCAAGCGGTGCGCTGTCGATTTCAAAATGTTCGATTTTAATATCAGAAAAACTTAATGTGAGAGTTTCTTTAGGTACCCAACCAACTGCGCCGGAAGCGGTAGCCCTGGTCACAAATATCTGGTAAGATCTTGATTTATCAAGATAGAACTGGAGGCCTCATGACGATCGCGCGTAAGAAATTCTCCTCGCAGCTCGACCCAGCAATTCTGGCTGCTGCCCAAGCCGCTGCCCAAACGGAGGGTCGTCAATTTCAATCTTTACTGGAAGAGGCGCTCTCACAATATTTGGAGCGAACTCAGACTTCGCGACCGCGCGGCCATGTTTTGGAAAACTTTGGAATGAGCTTGAAGGAATTTGATCACCTCTACCAAGAACTTGCGAAGTGAAGCAACACCCGGATTACCTCACTCTGGCTGACGCGCTGGCGCTGCATGCGATCCTGATCAGAAAGTACGGTGGAACTGAGGGAATTCGGGATATGGGAGCCCTGGAATCTGCCCTTTTTCGCCCGCAAACGGGGTATTACGCAGACCTTATTGCCGAAGCGGCCGCTCTGCTGGAGAGTCTAGCGATGAACCATCCCTTCCTCGATGGTAATAAGAGAGTCGCTTTCGCGGTCACTGACACCTTTCTAAGAATAAATGGCTACCGGATGCAGGCCACGAGCCAACAGATACATGCCAAATTTATGGAGTTGTTTGAGTCAGGAACTTTTGATTTCCAAAGACTTGAGCCTTGGCTGCGCAGCGTGACAAGCCCAATTTAGATTAAGCCGTCCCCGCCAAATTGACCTCTGCTGGCCACCCTTCTAGGCTTGGCGTTAGCACTCAAGGGTCGAGTCTGCTAACCGAAGGTTCGCCGCCCTATGAGGGAAGTTCTATCAATCGTTAGATACCTAAAGAAGGAGTCAACAAATGGCCGTTGCCATTAAGCCACTAGAAGATCGCATCGTTGTTAAGGCTATCGAAGCCGAAAAGACCACTGCATCAGGTCTGGTTATTCCAGATACCGCCACCGAGAAGCCACAAGAGGGAACCGTTATAGCTGTTGGGCCTGGACGCTTTGATGACGGTGTTCGCGTACCTATGGATGTCAAAGTTGGCGATGTAGTTCTGTACAGCAAGTACGGTGGAACCGAAGTTAAGTACAACAACGAGGAGTACTTGGTTCTGTCAGCGCGCGACATTCTCGCCGTGATTGAGAAGAAGTAAATGGGAAAGATCCTTCAATTCGACGAGGAAGCTCGTCGCGCAATGGAACGCGGTGTCAATATTCTGGCTGACACCGTAAAGGTAACTCTGGGACCCAAGGGTCGCAACGTAGTTATTTCCAAATCTTTCGGTGCACCAACTATTACCAACGACGGCGTGACGATTGCTCGCGAGATTGATCTCTCCGACGCAGTTGAAAACATGGGCGCTCAGTTGGTGAAGGAAGTTGCCACAAAGACCAACGATGTTGCGGGCGACGGAACCACTACTGCAACCGTTCTGGCCCAAGCAATGGTTAAGGAAGGTCTTCGAAACCTGGCTGCCGGCGCACAACCAATGGAACTCAAATTCGGAATTGAAGCCGGTGTTGCCGCAGTTATCGAAAGCTTGCGAGCCAATTCAACCAAGGTTGAAAACAAGTCACAGATGGCCGACATTGCAACTATTTCGGCGAAGGATCGTTCAATCGGTGATCTCATTGCAGAAGCCATGGATAAGGTTGGCAAAGATGGCGTTATTACTGTCGAAGAATCAACCACTACTGGACTTGAGCTTGAGTTCACCGAAGGTATGCAATTCGACAAGGGTTATATTTCGCCATATTTTGTAACGGACCAAGATCGTATGGAGTCCGTTCTAGAAGACGCGTACGTATTGATTAGTGGCAATAAGATTTCTGCCCTTGGCGACTTACTTCCAATTTTGGAGAAAATTGCCCAGGCTAGCAAGCCACTTTTAATCATTGCCGAAGATATTGATGGCGAAGCACTATCCACACTGGTGGTTAACAAGATGCGTGGAGTCTTCACTTCTGCCGCCGTTAAGGCGCCTGGATTTGGTGATCGACGCAAGGCAATGTTGCAAGACATCGCAATTCTTACTGGCGCCACCGTAGTTTCATCCGAGGTTGGAATGAAACTAGATCAGGTTGGTCTAGAGGTATTAGGTCGTGCTCGTCGCATCGTTATCACAAAGGACACAACCACTTTGGTAGATGGCGCTGGCGATAAGGCACTTGTTACTGCCCGCGTTTCCGAGATTCGAAATGAATTGGAAAATACCGATTCCGAATGGGATCGCACCAAACTGCAAGAGCGAGTCGCAAAACTTGCCGGTGGCGTTAGCGTCATTAAAGTTGGGGCTCACACTGAAGTTGAGTTGAAAGAGCGAAAGCACCGTGTTGAGGATGCAGTATCGGCGACGCGCGCTGCAGTTGAAGAGGGCGTTGTAGTTGGTGGAGGCGCCGCTCTCGTTCATGCTGCAGATGCTCTTGAGGGCGATCTTGGTTTCGACGGAGATAAGGCTGTAGGAATTCGTTTGGTACGCAAAGCCTGTGACGAACCACTTCGCTGGATCGCAGAAAATGCCGGTCTAGAAGGTTATGTTGTTGTGGCAAAGGTTCGCGCCATGAAGCCTTACGAGGGGTTCAATGCCGCCACCGATATCTATGGCGACCTAACAAAAGATGGCGTCATCGATCCGGTCAAAGTAACTCGTTCGGCCCTGGCCAATGCTGCATCTATCGCGGCAATGTTCATCACGACCGAAGCAGTTGTCTTTGAGCGACCAGATCCAACTGACAATGATGGCAGTCCAACTGGCCATTCTCACGGCGCCGGCGGTCATTCGCACTAGCCACATTTTTACGGCAACGGGCTCTTCACATCAGTGAGGAGCCCGTTCTATTTGAAAAATGTGAAGCGCCGATGGCGCAATACATGGTCAAATTGGACATGAAGTTGATAAAACCTACGCTTGAAAATCTAGAGAGTTATCGAGTTGGTTTGGTGCGCGCTCTTGTGAGCGGCGCCGAGAAGAATCCTGAGTATGTGGAAGATCAACTGAAAAAGATTGGGGCCGACCCCGTAAAATTTATTGACTTTCAAGATGACCCAGATGGACTAGGGGGAGATGTCCCTTTGCCTGATGGAACCCTCGTTCCGCGCTTGCCTGGATTTTCTCGCTGGCTCTGGGATGGCGAAGTTTGTGGCTCGATTAATTTTCGCTGGCAAAAAGGAGGCATCGAACTTCCCGAATACTGCTTGGGCCACATTGGCTACGGAGTCTTCGAGTGGAAGCGGGGCAAAGGCTATGCCACGGAGGCGCTGCGTCAGATATTGGTCGAGGCATCCTCGACGGGAATGGATTTTGTAGAGCTCGTTACGGATCTAGAAAATAGCGCCTCCCAGAAGGTCATTCTGGCCAACGGGGGCGTTTTACACGAGAAATTCACGGTGGTTGAGGCGCGCGGTGGCGGGCAAGCCCTGAGGTACCGCATCTATCTGTAAAAAATAAATGCTTTTTTGATGAACTAATCGCCCCCCTATCTCGTTATCCTCTTTGAAGGGGTATATATGCCAGCAAGACAAGATCAGCTTTTGGAGGCCTTGCAGGAGTCTCACGGTCCTGCCCTATTCCGTTTTGTTGCCCATATGACCCACGATACGAATTTCGCCGAAGATGTCGTCCAGGAGGCGCTTCTGCGCGCTTGGCGCCGCCCAGAAGTCTTGGTTTTAAGCGATGACTCCGCCAGAGCCTGGCTCTTCACCGTTGCCCGAAATCTAGTAATTGATGATCGTCGCAGTGCCCGATATCGCCGCGAAATCTTCACCGAGGTAATGCCAGATTCCAGTGGCCCCGATGAAACCAATTTGGCGCTGGATGCCTGGATACTCTCTGACGCTCTTTCGGCCCTGTCGGATCATCATCGCAAAGCCGTAGTGGCTGCTTACTACCTTGGCCAATCGGTGACGGAGATTTCCCGTCAAGAGGGTGTGCCAGAAGGCACTATAAAATCTCGTCTTCACTTTGCCCTCCTTGCCCTTCGCCTAACCCTTCAAGAAAAAGGTGCAATTCAATGATTGATCCAGAGATTGACCAATGGAGTGAGAGCGTGGATCCCTTCCGTGAATGGGATTCGGCCTATGTATTGGGCTCTCTAAGTACCGAGGAGCGTCGCACTTACGAGCGCCATCTTTCAAATTGCGCAGCATGCACTAACGCAGTGAGCGACCTAGCTGGAATTCCCGGGTTCCTAGGAAAGATTGATCTAGCTACGGCCCTGGAGTTAACCAATTCGCCATTCGAGGTCGGTCTGGACAGCTCTAGGGATGGAGCAATTTCAATTCAAGAGTTGGCACGTCGCGCAATCGAGAGAAAGAAATTCTGGCGTCGACGCTTGGTCAGCGCAATGGCTGTAGCTGCGGCCTTTCTAATGGTAATTGGAATAGGAATTGGAGCTCGTTTTCAAAATTCGGCAGATCTGTCGAAAAATGCAACGGATGTCGTCGTAGCCGCCGGTCAAGTTGTGCCATTGCATGAGGTCCAGCCAAATGTAATGACTGTAAATATGCAAATGGTTTCGAAACGATGGGGAACTCAATTTCAGTGGAATTGCATCTATTCAAAAGAGCGTACAGAAACCCAAACCCCTGAGTCCTATGACTTAGTTGTGACCGACTCTTCTGGAGCCAAAATCGTGGTTGCTACTTGGCGTGAATTGGGTAAGAGTGCAAAAGGACTTGTCGCTTCCACCAACATTCCGATAGCCAATGTTCGGGCCATTGACATCCGAGATACCGGCGGCGAGAAGGCCATATGGCACGCTGATATTTAAGTTCGGCAGAGGTTAGCGCGCAACTAAATCTGTCTTCCCCTCAGATTTGATAAAGCGTCTGCCCTTAACTACTTTTTGAGTAGATCGCGTATCTCCCGCAAGAGAGCAATATCTTCTGGAATTGCGGCTGGCGCGGGAGTAGCTACCCCTTTGGCACGTCGCGCCGTTATTTTATTCATTGGAACCACGATTAAGAAATAGACGACGGCAGCAACAATCACAAAATTAATCAAGACATTTATGAAGGCGCTCCAGTCAAAAGCAACTCCATTTACGATGAACGAGCCACCATGAATTCCGCCACCGCCTACCAGTTTGATCAGCGGCTCAATGAAAGACTTCGTTAGCTGAGTAACGATGCCGCTAAAAGCAGCCCCAATTACAACTGCTATCGCTAAATCAACTACATTTCCTCGCATTAGAAAATCTCGGAATCCTTTAATCATCGGCTTTCCAGTTCCTTGTTGTCATCTAGTAGTAATTGGAGAATGAGAGTAATTTACTCAAATGAACCTGAAAGGTAGCCAACTATGGGCGAATTAATAGAGTTTTCAAGTAATGGGTCCTCTTGCGGGGGTTATTTAGCCCTGCCCATGGATGGGCTAGGTCCAGCGGTTATCGTTATTCAAGAGTGGTGGGGCCTGGTAGGACATATAACTGCCGTCGCAGATCGTTTTGCTGACGCTGGATTTGTGGCGCTGGCCCCGGATCTGTATCACGGGGAAATCGCTAAGGAACCAGATCATGCGATGAAACTCTTGATGGGATTGGCTATGGATAAAGCTGCCTTAGATATCGCCGGGGCGGCGCAATATCTTGCAGATCGACCAGAGGTAATCGGCCATGGGATTGGAGCGGTGGGTTTTTGTATGGGCGGATCGTTAGCTCTCTGGAGCGCAACACTTTCTCCATTAGTCAAAGCTAGCGTTGCTTTTTATCCGGGAATGCCTTGGGCGAGGATGGATCCTAAGTGGTCTAATTACTCAGGCAAACGTGCGCTAATACATTGCGCAGAAAGTGACGGAACTTCAAGCGCTCCGGGAATTCAAGAAGCGCTTGCAGGAATTCGTACGGGTGGAGGAATTGCAGAGGCGGTGGATTATCCAGGCACGCGACATGCATTTTTCAATGATGAACGAACTGCAGTTTTTGATTCTGCAGCGGCCACTACGGCATGGGATAGAACCCTTGGTTTCCTAAGGGGTGCCATTCTTTAGCAGTATCTTTTTAGTGTTGCCACTCGAAGAATGTGACTCGCACCCTTGCATTGCTAGGTAATCGGAAGAGACTTTCATTGTCGGGCGATGAGAGGAAATGGATATGAGTGAGATATAGATTCCCGTCAAGAAGAAAAGAAGTGTTCGAATAATAATTGGATTCGTGGTTGTGGTTTTTGTCGTACTAGTGGTTGCCGTAACGTTAATCGCTAATGCGGCC
>JANXME010000293.1 GCA_025354785.1 Actinomycetes bacterium
TAGCGGGAAGCGGACCTTTTCTGCTCCCGGTGGCAGATGGCTTAGTTAACTCAGGGGCAGAAATTGTGGCTCTGCTTGACGCTAATTCGTCGAAAAAATGGAGTTCGCATCTTGGAGTGGCGTTCAGAAATATTTCAAAAATGAAGGATGGGCTCCGATATTTGATTTCTTTGGCATCGCAACGCATCTTTTTGAAAGGTGGTTATGCTGTTATCTCGGTGCACGCGGGCGATGATGGAACTTTGGAATCGGTTGTGATTGCAAAGATTGATCGCCACTTTAACGTCATTGAAGGAACTCAGAAAAGTTTTACCTGCGATGTGGTGGCAGTTGGATGGGGTTTCACTCCAGATCTTTCTATCGCTCAGAGTCTAGGTTTACAACAGGAGTTGGGATCGGATGGATCGGCCGTGGTTAGCGTTGATGAACTGCAAGCCACAAACCAAAGTGGAATTTTTGCCGCGGGAGAGGTCACCGGTATTGGAGGCGCCGATCTGTCGCTAACCGAGGGAGCCATTGCGGGGAGCGCCGCTGCCGCCTTGGTAAAGAAAGTTGATGCCGCGGTAACACGAAAAAAGTTGGCAGAGCTTATTAAGCGTAGAGAACGAGAACGAGAGTTTGCACGCACGATCGCAATAATCTATAAAGTTCAAGATGGTTGGCGAAGTTGGCTCACAGACGAGAGCATTATTTGTAGGTGCGAGGAGGTCTCGCTGGGTTCGTTAAAAGAAGCAATTCATGAATTGGGAGCCACAAATCTTCGTTCTGCCAAGTTATTTTGTCGAGTGGGTATGGGGGCATGTCAGGGGAGAATCTGCTCTCGTTCGGCGATCTCGATAGTTGTAGCGGAAAATAATTCAATCTCCACCGCTCAAGATCACTTTTCTGCAAATAACCGACCTATATTTGCGCCAATCACGTTGGGCCAGCTGGCAGCGGGTGCCTCCGATGGTCTTTGATTAGTACCTAACAACGACTAAATTGTCCTCATGGCAACGGATAGTAAAACCACCCTAAAACCCTGGCATGGCGTAATCACTGCACTGGCGCTGCCTTTTCGCGAATCGAAAGGTTCGCAGACATTGGAAGTCGATTACGACCGCTTTGCAGAACATATTCAATGGTTAGCGGCCAATGGGACTCACGGGGCAGTTGCCAATGGTTCATTGGGTGAATATCAAGTTCTCACACAGGCCGAGCGGGCTAAAGTTCTAGAAGTTGCCGTTGCCGCTGCGCCAGTCGGATTCCATATTGTGGCAGGCGTTGGCGCTTATGGGGCAGATGAATCTCGTCGTTGGAGTGAACATGCTGCTGAAACTGGGGCTCATGCAGTCATGTGTTTGCCGCCCACCTCCTACCGAGCAAATGACGAGGAAGTGGTGGCCCACTATCGAGAGGTGGGTAAGGTAGGAATTCCAATAATTGCCTACAACAATCCTTTTGATACCAAGATAGATGTTGTTCCAGAATTAGTTGCGAAGATATCTGATGCAGTGGAGAACGTGGTGGCTATAAAGGAGTTTTCTGGCGACGTTCGTCGAGTGTGGAAGATTCATGATTTGGCTCCGCGCGTTGAAGTACTGATAGGTGCCGACGATGTACTGCTAGAACTTGCTACTGGTGGCGTCGTCGGTTGGATTGCTGGATTCCCAAATGCACTTCCAAGAGAATCGACTGACCTTTATAACTTAGCCGTTCAAGGAAAGTTTGCAGACGCGGCTCCAGCTTATGCTGCAGTTCATAACCTTTTTACTTGGGATAGTCGCAAGGAATTTATCCAGGCAATTAAGTTGGCAATGGATATCGTGGGTCGCTACGGAGGACCTACGCGTCTACCACGTCTGGCGCTACCCAACGCCGATGAAATGCAGTGCCGTGAAGATATTGCTAAAGCGCTAGCTTACTATTCGCGCGCCTAATGCCATTTAGCAAGCGCACCGTAACAACGGTTGAATCCCATACGGAGGGGATGCCAACTCGAGTTGTAACGAGCGGCGTTGGTGAAATACCCGGTGCAACCGCTTTTGATAAGCGCCGATATTTCATGGAGAACATGGATGAAATTCGCCAGTGGCTAATGTACGAACCTCGTGGCCATAGCGCCATGAGTGGGGCAATATTGCAGAAGTCCACTCGGGCCGATGCCGACTGGGGCGTAATTTATATTGAGGTCTCTGGTTGCTTGCCTATGTGCGGACACGGAACTATCGGTGTGGCCACTGTCTTGGTGGAGAAGGGTTTAGTTGAGGTATCCGAGCCAATCACGACCATTCGTCTGGATACGCCGGCGGGGTTAGTAAGCGTGGATGTTTTGGTGAAGGCGGGCAAAGCAGAGAGCGTTACCTTAACCAATGTTCCGTCATTCTCATTTGGCTTGGATCAATCTGTTTCGGTTCCAGGATTTGGAGAGGTTAAGTACGACATGGCATTTGGGGGCAATTTCTATGCGATTATTCCTGCCGAACGAGTGGGAATTGAATTTGATCGCAAGAATGGTCAAGCGTTTCTAAACGCCGGGTTAGCGATCTCGTCAGCGATAAATTCTCAAAATCTTCCAGTGCATCCGCAAAATCCTGAGATATCTGGTTGCCATCACATTGATTTTATCTCGCCAGGGGAAGATAGATTTCATTGGCGAAATGCAATGGCAGTAGATCCGGGTTGGTTTGATCGTTCACCTTGTGGGACTGGTACCAGCGCCCGGTTGGCGCAGATGGTCGCGCGCGGAGTATTTGGTGACAGTGATGTTTTAATAAATGAATCATGGATCGGCTCCAAGTTTCAAGCACGGATAGCGGGGCGAACCTCAGTCGCTAATTTTCCAGCGATAATTCCTGCCATCACGGGTCGGGCTTGGATTATGGGTGAAGCCACTTGGACGTTGGATCCCAGCGATCCTTTTCCTGCCGGCTTCTTACTTTAAGAACTCACGTAATTTCGAAGCGCAGTACGTTCTTCATCTAAGTCGGAGACATGAGCTTTTATAACATCTCCAATAGAGACTATTGAAACTAGCGTTCCGTCGCCTGCGACAACTGGAATATGTCGAATGCGTCGCTCGGTCATAACAATCATGAGCTCGGCGACTGTGGCATCGCTTTCACATGTGACAACGTCAACAGTCATAATGTCTCGAACATGCATATTTACTAATTGATCTAGTTTTCCCGGCATTGCGCGCACGACATCTCTTTCTGAGACTATGCCTTCTATTCTTCGCCCATCAGGGGAAACTACTAACGCTCCAACATGGTGGACGTTAAGGGCGTTTACCAAATCATGAATTGAAGCGCTCGGCGAGATTGTTTCAACGCGCTTTCCTGAGATCAATTGATTTATCTTCATTTCGCATCCCCCGATTGGGAACTCCGCGATGGAGCGTTGCCCAATCGCATACTTCTCTCCTATTGCCCTACTTTCAATAGGCTTTAGCTAGTCTCTAACTGGGCTTTAACTAGGCCTTCAATAAGTAGTCCAGCGCCTCTGAGGCGTTCCAGCCACCGGGGTGCATCTTTATCAATTCTTGGGCTCCCGATAGATCCGCGCCCAGAGTGAGAAGTGGCTGTTCCACATAGCCATCGCCACGGTGTTGACCCAGTCCAATATTGGCCATTAGCCCATTACAGAGACACTTTCGCGCTGATAGCTCGCTCTCCGCGCCACCTTTGCGGATAAAGACATGCTCGGGCTCCGAGGCGCAGCGATATCCCACAACTCCTGGAGAACGCTCATATGGCACGCGTAGGTAACCTAAATCGCAAAGGCGCGGTCTATCTTTATAAAGTTCGGGGTCAGAAAGAGTGCCCGACATCGTGACCACTTTGAAGGGAAAACCGGTGGGCGAGGCAAATGGGTCGGTGCGAACGATGAGATCGCCAGCGCGTAGACGATCCAACATTTCATCGCGCAAAGCTGGCAAGAGACCAGAATCGGCGCATAGGGCGAAAATCGTGCCGAGTTGGACACCCTCTGCGCCCAGAGCACGAGCCGCAGTGATGTGTTCGGGTGTGGATTGGCCACCAGCCAACCAGAAGGGAAGTCCAATTTTTGCGACCTTTATCAGATCGGGCTCGTCGCGCGGACCAAAAATTGGTTGACCGTCTCCATCTAAAGTCATATGTCCACGCGGTGGGGCGTTATGTCCATCCGCGGTGGGGCCTTCAATAATAAAACCATCGGGTTTGGTGAGTTCATCTTTTGCTAAGTAGATTGCAAGTACATGGGCCGAGACAATCGCCAGAAATTGTGGACGTTTTAGTGGCGGCAATTTCACAGTCGTAAAAGTACGCGGGTGAAAATTTGCTTTGTAGGCAGAAGTCGCGTCATCTACGTCTACGTTAATAGCAGCATCTTGATGTGCCGCAAGTAAATTCAATAAATTAGGAAGTTCTGACGGGATTCCAGCACCCATTAACACGTAATCAACGCCTGCCAACATTGCGCCATATGCCGCGCTTGGTGTTGCCATTTGAATCTTCTCTAGAAAGTTAATGCCAACTAATCCATCATGTCCTTCTTTGGCCAGCCATACTTCCACGAAATTAGAAACCACCCACAGCTCTAGCGCATCCGATGTTGGGCGCAGGCTTAATCTCGGGACTGGAATGTACGGTTCATCTCCTATGCCCTCTGCTCGAAAATATTTTGCTTTAACTCTGTTTGCAATCTCTGGAATTGGAAAATGGTCCAAAGCGCGGCGAATATCACCCGTGGGATCGCCCTCTTGAAGTCGCCGCGCGACTACCGCGTCCAGCGCCGTTCCAGAT
>JANXME010000336.1 GCA_025354785.1 Actinomycetes bacterium
AGGACTGCATCTACGCCCTGGCGATCCAGAAGGCCTCGCTCCATCTTCTTTTCGGCCCAGGAATCCGGCACCTGCTTCACACAGACTGCGATTCTCATGTGGGTCATGTTACTGGCGAGTAAGAGGAGAGACAATTTCTGACTCCTTGTCGGCCAGAAATACGCCCGACATAAAAGGTAAGGCAA
The DNA here is from genome assembly GCA_025354785.1 of Actinomycetes bacterium. GTDB lineage: Bacteria > Actinomycetota > Actinomycetes > Nanopelagicales > Nanopelagicaceae > QYPT01. Next base: position 186 of record JANXME010000336.1, read on the forward strand.
GATGGCGCCATGCAACCGGCCGACACTAGATTCCTTGGTGCCACCGCGACCCCAGATGGCACCAATTTCGCTCTCTGGTCCGAGGCGGCAGATGCGGTGGAACTTTGCCTATTTAACGAAATAAATGGCCATCTGGTGGAAACCCGCTTCGCCCTAGCCCACCGCTCTGGTCCGATTTGGCACGGCTATCTGGCAGGAGTGCGCCCTGGGCAACGTTATGGCTTTCGGGCCTACGGTCCGTGGCGCCCGGCGCGCGGCTTGCGTTTCAATGCCGCGAAATTGCTCTTAGATCCTTATGCACACCAACTCGAAGGAGAAATTAAATACGTTCCAGAAATTTATGGTCACATCAGTAGCGATACTTTAGGCAGTGGAGATATAGAGCTTCGAGATGATCGCGATAGCGCTGGACTTGTGCCTTACTCGGTCGTCACCGACCACGGCGCTCGCAAGATCAATCGCTTAAATATTCCTTGGGCTAAGACCGTTATTTATGAGGCTCATGTGCAGGGGTTAACCGCTAAAAATCTAGAGATCGAAGAACGCGAACGCGGTACTTACCGCGGACTTGGACATCCCAGCACAATTTCATATTTGAAAAAATTGGGAATTACCGCACTTGAATTGCTCCCTATTCAATCTTTTATTACCGAACCGGCAATTTGGAACCGCGGACGGAGAAATTATTGGGGTTACAATCCCATTGCCTTCAGTGCCCCACATGCGGCTTATGCCGCGACCCGAGATCCAGTGGCCGAATTACGGTGGGCTGTAGATCGACTTCATGAGGCTGGCATAGAAGTAATTTTGGATGTCGTTTATAACCACACTGGAGAAGGTGGAATTGGCGGCCCAACTCTCTCCTTCCGCGGAATTGATAACAAAGCTTGGTACCGCCATGGCAGCGATGCCGATTACATAGATGTCACTGGATGCGGAAATACTGTAAATGCCGGCCAACCCCATGCCGTGAGGCAGATCGTGGATTCGCTTAGATGGTGGAGCGAGGTGGTCGGAATTGATGGCTTCCGCTTTGACCTGGCAACCGCGCTTTACAAAAATAACTCGGCGACTGATTCATCTCTATTCTCGGCAATTGCGGCAGATCCGGAGTTGCGGGACCTAAAACTCATCGCTGAACCATGGGATGTGACTCGGTATAGCTTGGGAGATTTTGTCTACCCATGGAGAGAATGGAATGACCACTATCGCGACGCGGTTCGCCAATTCTGGCTTGGCGATTTGGCGAGGGGGTATGGAGAAGGAGTTGGCGACATTGCCTCGCGAATCGGTGGCTCTAGCGATATTTTCTATTTCCGAGGTCCAACATCCTCAATCAATTTCATTACCGCACACGATGGTTTCACACTTAATGATTTAGTTACCTATAACGCCAAAAATAATCTCGCAAATCAAGAAGAGAACCGCGATGGTGGCGATGCGAATCGATCTTGGAATGTAGGAGTTGAGGGACCCAGTCGGGATCCCGAAATCCGCGCGCGGCGCAAGAGTTTGAAAAAGTCGATGTTGGCTACTCTGCTGCTCTCATCCGGGGTGCCAATGCTCTCAATGGGCGACGAAATAAGTAGAACGCAAAATGGTTCCAACAACGCCTACTCCCAGCCACTGGAAGGAGCAGACGATTTTGGAGTTTCTCTTGCTTGGCAACTAGATGAGGAAGAGGCGGATATGTTGGATGCAGCAATTTCGCTTTCTAAAATTCGCTCCACGTATTTAGCCGATGTCGCATCTGAATTTTTCACCGGTGAATTTGATCGTGGCACCAAACAAAAAGATGTGGCTTGGTTTAGTTTGGGTGGACGCGAAATGACTGATTCCCATTGGGCAGATGGTGAAAAACGCAGCATCACAGTTTTCATTCAGGCCGGGCCTAACCGATCGCTATTAGTCATGTTCAATTCCTCCGCTAATGAGACCATCTTTACTCTTCCGAATGAGTCCTGGGGCGAAACTTTTCGATGCATATTTGATGCATCAAAGGAGAGCGCAACCTACGAACCGTTGATCGCCGCTCCTTCAACAAAAGTAAATGTTGCTGCGCATTGCGCCCAAGTTTGGTTAGTTTCACGCGCATTCCCCGCTTGAGCCAGCGCAATACTCGTAAGTAGCCAATATCTGCCATAAAATCGCGCCTGTGCTTGCCATCATCGCTCCGGGTCAAGGTTCGCAGACTCCCGGATTTTTAACTCCTTGGGTTGCGCAAAAACCTCTGGCAGATTTGTTGGCTTCTTGGTCGGAGCAAATTTCTTTGGACTTAGTCCACTTGGGAACCGTGGCCAGTGCCGAAGAAATTCGTCTGACTTCCAATGCCCAGCCGCTTATCGTCGCAGCCGGACTTCTCGGCGCAACAGCGCTAGGAGATGTTGAATTTTCGCTAGCCGCGGGCCATTCCGTTGGCGAACTCACTGCCGCGGCAATATCTGGCGTCATTTCAAATAGCGATGCCATGGGGCTAGTACGCGAGCGCGGTCTGGCGATGCAATTAGCCGCTTCCGGCGTACAAACTGGAATGTCTGCAGTCCTGGGCGGAGAGCGTGGCGAAGTAATCGCGGCCATTAGCGCTGCGGGATTAATTGCCGCCAATGAAAATGGGGCGGGGCAGATTGTGGCCGCGGGTGAATTGGCCGCCCTGGATGCCTTTGCCAAATCGCCCCCCGCCGGCGCCCGGGTTCGCGCTCTGGCGGTCGCCGGTGCTTTTCACACTCACTTTATGCAATCGGCGGTGGAGCGGCTGCGCGAACATACAAACTCACTTTTGGTCAATGATCCGCGGGTCGCGCTGCTTTCAAATAAAGATGGAGAAAATCTGGCCAGCGGAGAAGAATTTATTAACCGCATTGTGGCCCAAGTTGCCAATCCAGTTAGGTGGGATCTCTGCATGGATGCCATGGCGGCCCTAGGCGTGACCGCAGCTATTGAACTTCCACCAGCGGGGACTTTGGTGGGCTTACTCAAACGCGCACATCCCGAAATTGAGTCGGTGGCTCTGAAAACTCCCGATGATTTGGCGCTAGCGCGTGATCTAGTCCTGCGTCATAGTTCAAAGGTGGCACTTTGACCAATACCAAAATAAGTGCCAATTCAGGAAGTGATAGCCGCATACTAAGTGTTGGCGGATACCAGCCTTCGCGAATTGTTCCCAACTCCGAGATAGTCGATTTAATCGATTCCACCGATGAATGGATTCGCCAACGCACAGGTATTGAAGAGCGACGAATCGCCGCACCTGATGAATCAGTGTTGGATATGGCGGAGAAAGCCTGCCGACAAGCGCTGGAGAGATCCAAACTTTCGATCACAGATATCGATACCGTAATCGTCGCCACGATTTCTTATCTCTACCAAGCCCCCAGCGCAGCGACCGCTCTTATCGCACGGTTGGGAAACCCCACTGCCGCCGCCTTTGATATCAACGCCGCATGCGCAGGATTTTGCTACGGCGTAGGAATGGGTAGCGATTTCATCCGATCCGGTACATCAAAACATGTTCTTGTAGTTGGCGTTGAAAAACTTTCAGATTTCACCGACCCCACCGATCGCGCTACGGCTTTTATTTTTGCCGATGGCGCGGGCGCAGTAATTTTGGGACCTTCAGATCATCCCGGGATCGGACCAACCGTCTGGGGGTCGGACGCTGATTCGCGCGATGCAATTTTGCTAGATCCTTCTTGGGATGTTTTGCGCAAAAATAACTCCGCAGATCGTTGGCCCACTCTTTCGCAAAAAGGTCAGACCGTTTTTCGCTGGGCAGTATTCGCGATGAGCAAGGCTGGCAAGAAGGCAATTGAAGCAGCAGGACTTACCCCCAACGACCTAGATGCCTTCATCCCCCATCAAGCAAATGTGCGAATCATCGAATCTATGGCGCGCGAAATTGGTTTTCCTGAAAAGGTTGCTATCGCCCAAGATATCCGCACTTCGGGAAATACCTCCGCCGCTTCTGTACCGCTGGCTATGGCAGCTTTGCTGGAGGAACGCCCAGACCTGCATGGCGGATTAGCGTTACTCATTGGTTATGGCGCAGGATTGGTCTATGCGGGCCAAGTTGTAGAGTTGCCGCCAAAACCCTAAATCAAGGTTCTTTCAATGAAAGAGAAACTAGTTTCCTAACCACCTATCAAACACCGATCAGGAAAGAGAAAAGAAAGATGGCACTTACACAAGCGGAAGTACTCGTCGGCATCAAAGAGATCGTCGAAGAAGTAGCGGGCATCC
>JANXME010000043.1 GCA_025354785.1 Actinomycetes bacterium
CGAAAGGCATGGAGCGCGCTGGCGTATCTCGCATTGAGATCGAGCGCACCCGTGATCGCGTTCGCATCGATCTTCACACCGCCCGCCCTGGCATCGTCATCGGTCGCCGCGGTATGGAAGCCGACAAGCTGCGCATTGAGCTGGAGAAGCTCACTGGCAAGCAGGTGCAGCTAAATATTCTTGAGGTTAAGAACCCAGAAATTGATGCCCAACTCGTTGCCCAGGGAATTGCCGAACAGCTTGCTGCTCGTGTTTCATTCCGTCGTGCAATGCGTAAAGCGATGCAGACCGCTTTGAAATCTGGCGCAAAGGGCATTCGTGTTCAATGCGGTGGACGGTTAGGCGGGGCAGAAATGTCACGCTCTGAGTTCTATCGCGAAGGACGCGTTCCACTTCATACCTTGCGTGCCGATATTGATTACGGTTTCTATGAAGCCCACACCACTTTCGGCCGTCTTGGCGTAAAAGTCTGGATCTACAAGGGCGAAGTTATTCACTCTCGTGCCGAGCGTGAAGCTGCAGCACTTGCAGCAGCACGCGCGCCAAAGACCGATCGCCCTCGTCGTCCAGCCCGTCCTGCACCACGCGAAGTTACAACTTCAAATGTTGCACCGCGAGCGCAGGCACCCGCAGCGGTAGCAGTTGCAGAAGCTCTGGTAGTTGTAGCCGAGACGCTTGCAGTTGAGGGAGGCGAAGCATAAATGTTGATTCCTCGTCGCGTTAAGCACCGAAAGCAACACCACCCATCTAGAAGTGGTGCATCAAAGGGCGGCACCGCCGTTTCTTTCGGTGACTTCGGTATTCAAGCTCTAGAGCCTGCATATGTCACCAACCGACAGATTGAGGCCGCGCGTATTGCAATGACGCGTTATATCAAGCGTGGTGGAAAGGTTTGGATAAATATTTATCCAGATCGTCCCATCACCAAGAAGCCAGCTGAAACCCGCATGGGTTCTGGAAAAGGTTCACCTGAGTGGTGGATTGCCAACGTAAAGCCGGGACGCGTGATGTTTGAAATCTCTGGCGTAACCGAAGCAATTGCTAACGAAGCAATGCGTCTGGCAATTCATAAACTTCCAATGAAGTGCCGAGTTGTAAGACGTGAGGAGGCGTAATGGCTACTAACACCAATGAGGAGCTTCGCGCGCTAGCAGCTGAGGAATTGGCCGCAAAGTTACGCGAATCTAAAGAAGAACTCTTCAACCTGCGTTTTCAGGTCGCTACCGGTCAAATGGAGAGCCACGGCCGTCTGGCCGCAGTTCGAAAAGAGATCGCTCGTATTTATACCGTTATTCGTGAACGCGAACTTGGCATTGGAGGTGCTGCATGACAACTAATGGCGCGCCGGTAGAAGAACGCGGCTACCGCAAGACCCGTGAGGGAATTGTGGTTAGCGACAAAATGGATAAGACGGTAACCGTAGAAGTTATGTCGCGCGTAAAGCACGGCATGTACAGCAAAGTTATGTCTCGCTCCCACAAGCTAAAGGCTCACGACGAGCTAAATGCTGCAGGCGTGGGCGATCGCGTAATGATCATGGAGACTCGACCAATTTCGGCAACTAAGCGTTGGCGCGTAGTTGAGATCCTCGAGAAGGCAAAGTAGGGATAAAAGATGATTCAACAAGAGTCCCGCCTACGCGTTGCGGATAACACTGGAGCCAAAGAGCTCCTATGTATCCGCGTTCTCGGTGGTTCCAAGCGTCGCTATGCCGGCATCGGAGACATCATTGTCTGCACCGTCAAGGATGCAATTCCTGGTGGTCAAGTCAAGAAGGGTGAGGTCGTTAGGGCCGTCATCGTTCGCACTGTTAAGGAGCGTCGTCGTCCAGATGGCTCCTACATTAAATTTGATGAGAATGCTGCAGTCATCTTGAAAGCCGATGGCGAACCTCGCGGTACTCGTATCTTTGGACCGGTGGCACGCGAGCTTCGCGACAAGCGGTTTATGAAGATCATCTCGCTAGCCCCGGAGGTGCTATAAAAAATGGCAAAGATTAAGAAGGGCGACACCGTTTTGGTAATCGCTGGAAAAGATAAAGGCATATCGGGCAAAGTGCTCGACCTGACCGCGAGCCGCATTCTTATCGAAGGCGTTAATCGCGTGCAGCGACACACTCGTGAAACCACGGGCGATCGCGGCGTAAAGGTCGGCGGCATCGTAAACGTAGAAGCCTCAATCGCCATTTCAAATGTGATGCTTGTTGATGAGGATGGCAAAGCCACCCGCATTGGCGCTCGCAAAGATGAAAATGGCAAGAATGTGCGAATTTCGCGTCGCACCGGAAAGGACATCTAATGTCAACGACCGTACTCGTACGCCTAAAGGGCCGCTATCGCAGCGAAATTGCTCCTGCGCTAATGAAGCAATTTGGCTACAAGAACGTGATGCAGATTCCAACCCTGACCAAAGTTGTGGTCAACATGGGTGTTGGCGAAGCAGCGCGCGATGCGAAATTGATCGAAGGCGCGATCCGCGACCTAACAACGATCACCGGCCAAAAGCCACAGGTCACCAAGTCTCGCAAGTCGATCGCGCAATTTAAACTGCGCGAAAACATGCCAATTGGTGCACACGTTACTTTGCGCGGGGATCGTATGTGGGAGTTTGCAGATCGTCTGCTTTCCATCTCATTGCCTCGTATTCGCGATTTCCGTGGACTTTCACCAAAGCAATTCGATGGAAAGGGCAACTACACCTTTGGTCTTACAGAGCAAGTTGTATTTCCTGAGATCTCACAAGACAAAGTTGATCGTCCGCGCGGTATGGACATCACTTTTGTTACCACCGCCAAGAACGATGAAGAAGGTCGCGCACTCCTAAAGGCGCTCGGCTTTCCTTTCAAGGAGAACTAAATGGCAAAGACATCGCTTAAAGTAAAAGCTGCTCGCAAGCCAAAGTTCAAGGTTCGCGGCTACACACGTTGCCAGCGTTGCGGACGTCCGCATGCTGTCTACCAAAAATTTGGTATTTGCCGCATCTGCTTCCGAGAGATGGCACACCGCGGTGAACTTCCAGGTATTACTAAAGCTTCATGGTAAGCAAGCTGATAACACCAACTACGAAACAGGTCTTCACAAATCGTGAAGAAACCGGTTCGAGAAAGGCCATAGGCCACGCATGACAATGACAGATCCGATCGCAGACATGCTGACACGTCTGCGCAACGCGAACTCTGCCTACCACGACACGGTTTCCATGCCATCGTCGTCGGTAAAGACTCGCATTGCAGCAATCCTGCAACAGGAGGGTTTCATCGGTGGTTTCCGCGTTGATGCAAATCCAAATGGCGTTGGAAAAACACTTGTCCTGGATTTGAAATTCGGAGCAAACCGCGAGCGTTCAATTGCGGGCTTGCGTCGAGTGAGCAAGCCGGGCTTGCGTGTCTACGCAAAATCAACTGCGCTACCTAAGGTACTTGGCGGTTTGGGCGTTGCCATCATCTCTACTTCATCTGGATTGCTTACTGATAAGCAAGCCAACAAACAAGGCGTAGGCGGAGAAGTTCTCGCCTATGTGTGGTGATTGATATGTCACGTATTGGGCGTATGCCAATCACTGTTCCTGCCGGAGTTGAAATCTCGATTTCTGGTCAGCACGTTGCAGTCAAGGGTCCAAAAGGTTCGCTGGCGCTAAATGTTGCTGAGCCGATTCACATTTCCCAAAGCGAAGGCGTACTTACCATCGTGCGCCCCAACGACGAGCGACTGAGCCGATCACTTCACGGTCTATCGCGTTCTCTCGTTGCCAACATGATCGAAGGTGTAACCACCGGTTACAGCAAAACAATTGAGATTGTCGGCGTTGGTTATCGTGTGGCAGAAAAGGGTGCAGATTTAGAGTTCGCACTGGGATATAGCCATCCGATCGCATTTCCCGCGCCAGCTGGTATCACCTTCAAGGTAGAGAGCCCAACAAGGTTCTCGATCTCTGGAATCGATAAGCAGTTGGTCGGCGAAGTTGCTGCCAAAATTAAGAAATTGCGCAAAGCCGATCCTTATAAGGGCAAGGGCTTGCGTCTCTCAGGCGAAATTGTTCGCCGCAAGCAAGGAAAGACGGGTAAGAAGTAATGGCTATTGGTGTAAAGGTCGTAAAGGGTTCGGCTACAAATGCCCGCGCCCGTCGCGCTTTCCGTGTTCGCAAGAAGGTCTCCGGAACTTCTGCTCGTCCGCGCCTAGTCGTTTCTCGCTCATCACGTCACTTGTTTGTACAGGTTATTGATGACACTACTGGTCACACGCTTGTCTCTGCCTCCACTATGGAAGCCGATCTGCGCGTTGCCACCGGCGACAAGACTGCAAAGTCTCGCCAAATTGGAACCTTAATTGCCGAACGCGCAAAGGCTGCCGGAATTACCTCCGTAGTTTTTGATCGAGCCGGCAATAAGTACCACGGTCGCATAGCAGCAGTTGCTGAAAGCGCACGAGAGAATGGATTGGACTTCTAATGGCTGTTAATCCAACCCCCACCCGTGACGGAGAAGCCCCCAAGGGCAATGACCGTCGAGAGCGTCGTGAACGTCGCGATGATCGCGGGCAAGAGAAGAGTCCATTCATCGAGCGCGTTGTCTTCATCAACCGCGTATCCAAAGTTGTAAAAGGCGGACGTCGTTTCTCCTTCACCGCTTTGGTGGTTGTAGGCGATGGAAATGGTTCGGTCGGAATTGGTTATGGAAAATCTAAGGAAGTTCCGCAAGCAATTGCTAAGGCCGTCGAAGAGGCGAAGAAGTCATTCTTCAAAGTTCCTCGCATCCAAGGCACCATTCCTCACCCATCACAAGGTGAAGCTGCAGCCGGCGTAGTTCTACTTCGTCCAGCCAGCCCTGGTACCGGAGTTATTGCCGGTGGTCCAGTTCGTGCAGTACTAGAGTGCGCTGGAATTACCGATGTACTTACAAAATCTTTAGGTTCTAACAATGCCATCAACATGGTTCACGCCACAGTTGCTGCGTTGAAACAACTTGAATCGCCAGAAGCAATTGCGGCTCGCCGTGGACGTCCATTAGAAGACGTCGCGCCAGCTGCTCTTATCCGCGCCTCACAGATAACGGTAGGTGCATAATGCCTCGTTTAAAAGTTACTCAAGTTCGATCAAAAGTTGGTAGCAAGCCAGAGTTGCGCGACACCTTGCGCTCCCTTGGCTTAAAGCGAATTAACGATGTGGTCGTCAAAGAGGATCGTCCAGAAATTAGAGGAATGGTCTTTGCCGTTCGTCACTTGATCAAGGTTGAGGAGGTTGAATAGAGATGGTTCTTAAAGTTCATCATCTTCGTCCAGCCCCAGGTGCTAAGACCGATAAGACTCGTAAGGGTCGCGGCGAAGCATCCAAGGGCAAGACCGCAGGTCGTGGCGGTAAGGGAACTCGCGCCCGTAATCAAGTTCGTGCAGGTTTCGAAGGCGGTCAGCTGCCTCTCGTAATGCGCCTTCCAAAATTGCGTGGTTTCAAGAACCCCTCACACATTGAATATCAAGGGGTCAATGTGGCAATGATTAATGATCTTTATCCAAAGGGTGGAACCGTCACAGTTGAGGATCTAGTCGCAAAAGGCGCCGTACGTAAGGGCTTACCAGTGAAGATCCTCGGAAATGGCGAAATCGCAGTTAAAGTCAGCGTTGCTGCGCATAAGTTCTCAGGCACAGCAGTTGAAAAAATTGCTGCTGCCGGGGGATCGACTAAAACCCTTTAATAAGGGAATCCTTTAATACAGTGACCCTTTAACCTAGTTCTACAAGATGAGAGAGTGGGAGAAGATCAGTGCTTTCAGCATTTGCTAAGGCTTTTAGAACTCCAGATCTGCGCAAAAAGATCTTCTTCACCCTCTCCATCATGGGGCTCTTTCGTTTTGGCTCGGTGGTTCCAACTCCGGGTGTTTCTTATGCGAATGTCCAAACCTGTTTGAAGCAAGTCCAATCTGGCGGGCTATTCGGTCTTATCAATCTATTTAGCGGTGGAGCACTCCTTCATCTTTCCGTCTTTGCCCTTGGCATCATGCCTTACATCACTAGCTCGATCATTGTGCAACTTTTGACCGTAGTAATACCGCGCTTTGAAACGCTGAAAAAAGAGGGTCAGTCAGGCACCGCCAAGTTAACCCAGTACACGCGCTACCTAACTATTGGCCTTGCCATCTTGCAATCCACTGGTCTAATTGCTGTTGCGCGTACGCCAGGTCGACTTATCTCTGGTTGCTCTGCACCGATTATTCCTGACACTTCATGGCAGCGCATCGTGACCATGATTTTTGTAATGACCGCTGGCACTTCGGTAATCATGTGGCTAGGTGAATTGATCACCGACCGTGGTATCGGTAACGGAATGTCGATCTTGATCTTCACCTCAATCGCCGCTG
>JANXME010000045.1 GCA_025354785.1 Actinomycetes bacterium
GGCAATTTGCAAGGAGCCGTCTTGGGAGCGCTACTAATTGGATTGATACAAGGTCTCAACGACGGTCTTCCGATTGGATTGGGTCAACAATGGTCCCAAACTGTTGTCTTCTCGATTTTGATCCTCCTCATGGCTTTTAGACCCACCGGTCTGCTCGGTAAAGCCGTTACTGAGAAAGTGTGATGCAGATGAATATTCGCACAAGGACCCCGAAGAAGCAGAAGCAGAGCGTCAGCCACAAGAAGTGGACGATCAGGTTTCTAGTCGTGGCGGTCGTTATATGGATTTTCTACACCTACATCATGTACAAATTGCCAGAAGGGCCACAATCGATATTTCAAAATTGGCTTCCACCGACGACGGTAAATGAGGCCATGGTCTGGGTGATTTGTGCTCTTGGCCTCAATATTGTTGTTGGTTACGCTGGCCTGCTTGACTTGGGGTTTGTAGCATTTTGGGCAATTGGCGGGTACAGCGCAGGTTGGTTTATGTCGGCATTTTTCCGACAAGTAAATATTCATATCTTTTCTCCAAGTGATGCAGCAAAGCAGCCGGGCATCCACTTAACATTTTGGGCAGTTCTGGGAGTTGGAGGGCTGATTTGTGCCGTCTTCGGCATTATCATCGGAGCTCCGACACTGCGCCTTAAGAGCGATTACTTAGCCTTGGTAACCCTGGGTTTTGGAGAGATAATCCCGCAGGTTTTCACTAACGGTGAAAATATCGCGGGTTTCAATTTATCCAATGGCACCAAAGGAATCTCTCCAATTGACAATATTGGCGTTCCCGGAAAAATTCTTGGGCCTTTTGATTTCAGTTGGAAATTTGCAATTTTCGTTTTTCTAACAGCGATTATGGTCTTTATCTCCTTGCGCTTGCGCAAAGGCCGTTTGGGTCGTGCTTGGTTGGCCATCCGGGAGGATGAATTGGCTGCCAGCATGATGGGTGTACCTCTTATGTCCACCAAACTTGCCGCCTATGCTGTGGGCGCTTTCAGCGGCGGGGTCGGCGGTGTGGCCTTTGCTACCCACGTAAATGGCGTTTTTGCGGACCGATTCAATTTTTCCATTTCAGTTATTCTCCTAGCGATGGTGGTTTTGGGAGGAATGGGAAATGTATGGGGTGTTATGGTCGGGGCGTTATTGGTGGCTTGGATTAACTCCACTGGACTTCCTGCTTTCGGTGATCTGGTAAATAACACCTTTAAAACCAGTATCAATTTCCCTTCCTATAACTTCCTTCTATTTGGGGGCGTCTTGATTCTCATGATGCTCTTTAAGCGAGAGGGCATGATTCCCGAATCACGGCTAAAGGCGATTCTTCATGAAGCAGATGACACAACTTCAAATGTTGGGGGAGCGCACTAATGACGAGCGCGCTCTCAGCGAAAAATATCACTGTTAAATTTGGGGGGCTTACCGCGGTAAGCGATGTGAGTTTTGATATACCAACAGGAAAGATCGTAAGTTTGATCGGACCCAACGGTGCTGGCAAGACAACTTTTTTTAATGTGTTGACCGGTCTCTATAAACCTACCAGCGGCAATGTTATTTTTGATGGCTTAGATATAACAGCGCGCCCCCCACATAAAATTGCGGCGGGAGGCGTTGCGCGTACTTTTCAGAACATTAGGCTTTTTGGTCTTATGACCGCTGAAGAGAATGTCATGGTCGCAATGCATTCACGATTGAAGGCAGGGATATTGGCGACCATCTTAGGCACGCCCGGTCAGCGACACGAAGAGAAGGCGGCACGAACTGAAGCCAATGAGCTTTTGGATTTTGTCGGAATTGGAAAATGGGCCGGAGAATACGCACGCAACCTTTCATACGGGGATCAACGCAGACTAGAGGTCGCACGGGCGCTGGCGCTAAAACCTAAGGTGCTGCTGCTGGACGAACCGACCGCTGGCATGAATCCGCAAGAGTCTTTAACATTTATTAATTTTGTCTATCGTGTGCGTGACGAACAGAAGGTATCTATCTTGTTGATTGAGCATGATATGAGTGTCGTAATGAGCGTTTCGGAACGAGTCACGGTTCTTGATCAAGGTGAGAAGATCGCAGAAGGTTCGCCGGCGGAAATAAAATCCAATCAACGCGTGATCGAAGCCTACTTAGGCAAAGCTAAAGGAGAGAAGGCATGAGCGCTCTTCTTGAAGTTAACGATCTCAAAGTTGCATATGGTTCGATCTTGGCTGTTAAAGGCTTGTCGATAACGGTAAATGAAGGCGAAATAGTCACCCTTATTGGATCAAACGGTGCAGGAAAGTCAACGACACTTCGTACTATTTCTGGATTGTTAAAACCTAAGGCAGGAACGATTTTATTCCAAGGCGAACATATTGAAGGCAAGGCCGGCCACGAAATTGTCGCCAAAGGACTTTGTCAGTCGCCGGAAGGTCGTCGCATCTTTCCGAAGATGTCTGTGCGCGAGAATCTAGATTTAGGGGCTTTTCTTCGCAACGATAAAGAAGGTATCGAAGCAGATCGAGAGCGCGTGTTAGATCTTTTTCCACGCTTGCGTGAACGTTATGAGCAAAAAGGTGGCACGATGTCGGGAGGCGAGCAACAGATGTTGGCCGTTGCGCGCGCGCTGATGGGGTCACCTAAACTTCTGCTCCTCGATGAGCCCTCAATGGGGCTTGCACCTGTATTGGTGGATATGATTTTTGAAACCATTCTCAAGATTCGGGAGCAAGGAATCACGATTCTTCTCATTGAGCAAAATGCCGCAGCCGCTTTGGACGTAGCAGATCGCGCTTATGTACTGGAATCGGGTTTAATTAAAATGAGTGGAAACGCTTCCGACCTTGCCAAGGATGAAGCAGTAACGAAAGCC
>JANXME010000130.1 GCA_025354785.1 Actinomycetes bacterium
CGGTCAACTAGGAGTCGAGGGCGCAGGCAAGATGAAGAAGGCCACCCTGGTGCAGGCAATTAGTGATTTACAGGCCGCCAATCGGGAAGCTGCCAAATTGGAACGCGAAGCCCGTCGCGCGGAACGAAACAACAATCGCAATAAGAAACGCGATGCCGATGATACCGATGAGAAGGGTGTCTCGGCCTCGCAGTCCGAGGATCAAATTCCAGATAGCAATACAGAGAAGGGTTCAGGCGGCGATAGTAATTCGCGCAGGGACAGGGGTCGAGATCGCGGTCGCGATCGAGGTCGAGATCGCACGCGCGATCGTGCTCCTCGCGAAGAACGCGAACCAGTTCTCTCCGATGATGATGTCTTAGTGCCAGTTGGCGGCTTGGTGGACATCATGGAAAGTTATGCATTTATTCGTACTGGAGGCTATTTACCTGGCCCCAACGATGTTTATATTTCGCTACAACAAGCCCGTCGTTATGGGTTGCGCAAAGGCGATGTCGTTACTGGAGCTGTTCGCCAACCACAAGATGGGGAGCGACGCGAAAAGTTCAACGCCTTGATGCGTTTGGACACAGTAAATGGAATGGCACCGGAAGAAGCGCGAAATCGCGTGGAATTCGCCAAGTTAGTTCCACTTTACCCACAAGAGCGATTGCGATTGGAAACTGAGTCAAATATTTTGACCACCCGCGTTATCGATTTGATTGCGCCAATTGGTAAAGGGCAACGCGGTCTTATCGTTTCGCCGCCCAAGGCAGGAAAGACCATGGTCTTGCAAGCAATCGCCAATGCGATAACAACAAATAATCCAGAGGTACACCTGATGGTGGTACTCGTGGATGAGCGACCCGAAGAAGTTACCGATATGCAGCGCTCCATTAAAGGTGAAGTTATCGCTTCTACCTTTGACCGACCGGCCGACGATCACACCACTGTGGCAGAATTGGCAATTGAGCGCGCGAAGCGCTTGGTGGAGTTGGGTCACGATGTGGTCGTCCTTCTGGATTCAATTACTCGGCTAGGACGTGCCTATAACATTGCGGCCCCTGCCAGCGGTCGAATTCTTTCCGGTGGCGTTGATTCGGCTGCGCTTTATCCGCCGAAGAAATTTTTCGGGGCAGCGCGCAATATTGAAGATGGTGGATCTCTCACGATTTTGGCAACGGCGCTGGTGGACACCGGATCGCGAATGGACGAAGTTATCTTCGAAGAGTTCAAAGGCACTGGAAATATGGAACTCATCTTGGATCGTCGCTTAGCCGATAAACGTATCTTCCCAGCGGTAAATGTGGATCTTTCTAGTACTCGAAAAGAAGAGATTCTGATGGGTGCCGAAGAGTTGAATATCGTTTGGAAATTACGCCGCGTGCTGCATGCTCTCGATACCCAGCAGGCCCTAGAACTTCTTCTAGAGAGAATGAAGGGCACCAAATCCAATGTCGAGTTCTTGATGCAGGTCCAGAAAACGATAGTTGGCCCATCGGCTGAATAAGCCACTTTTAAGCCTAAATCGGGCGACGATTTCGTGCTAGAACGTGGGCAGCGATACCCTTTACTCACTACGAGCTGGTTCACGACCTGCTACTCACTTTGAGTATCAAGGCGACCCAGCCCTACCGAAGGGCAAGAAAATGAAGAAAGAGATTCATCCGCAATATGGTGATACTAAAGTCACCTGCGGTTGTGGCGAGACTTTTGTAACTCGTTCAACTGTTTCAAGTGGTTCTATCTACGTTGAAGTTTGTTCAGCATGCCATCCTTTTTACACTGGCAAGCAGCGCATTCTCGATACTGGTGGCCGCGTTGCGAAGTTCGAAGAGCGTTTCGGAAAATCTGGCGCCAAGTAGCTTTCTAACAGGTCCGCTTCCGTCACTTGCGTGGCGGGCGCGGTCTTTTTATTTGTTGGCGGTGAATTTTCTAGGAACTTTCTACGTG
>JANXME010000141.1 GCA_025354785.1 Actinomycetes bacterium
TTCCCACTTCAAGATATTGGAGCAGTCGTAACGAAATCCATTTCTCTCAAAGCCCGTATGGGGCGCTCGACCCCTCGCATGGCGGAAACACCAAGCGGCATGCTTAATTCCATTGGACTGCAAGGTCCGGGAATTGACGCCTTTCTCGAAAATGATATTCCCTGGTTAATTGCACAAAACACTCGAATTATTGTCTCTATTTCGGCAGATACCGTGGAAGATTTTTCAACGCTAGCACGCCGCTTGAGAGCGGTCCGCGGAATTACAGCCGTAGAGGTCAACATCTCTTGTCCAAATGTTGAAAATCGTGGCTTAGTTTTTGCTTGCGACCCTAGCGCGTCCCGCGCCGTTATCGAAGGAGTGCGCCGAACTTTGGGTGGAGAGTTGCCGATAATCGCCAAACTCTCTCCCGACGTTACAGATATTGCTCATATTGCACGTGGAGTTGTTGATGCGGGTGCAGATGGACTCTCCGTGATTAACACCTTGCTAGGGATGGTGATTAACACCCAAACTATGCGACCTCATTTGGCAGGTAAAACTGGCGGTCTTTCCGGACCCGCAATTAGACCGGTGGCAGTGCGCGCGATCTATCAGGTACATGAAGCGCTTCCCAAGATTCCTATCATTGGTATGGGTGGAGTCAGAACGGGACGCGACGCCTTTGAGTTAGTTTTGGCCGGAGCTAGCGCGGTATCTGTCGGAACCGCCACATTTGGAAGTCCTATGGCGCTGGTAAATGTGCAGTCGGAATTGAGAAGTCTACTGATCGAAAGAGGATTTGTCAGTCTCAAGGATGCGGTGGGTTATGCGCACCGAGTTCAAACGACAAAAGAAAGTGATATGGGAATATGAGTAGCAAGCCACCAATAATTTTGGCAGTTGACACTTCAGATCTGCATATTGCGCAAAATTGGGTTAAAGCCACAGTCGGGTTGATTAGCGCGGTGAAATTGGGTTTGGAATTTTTTACCGCCTGTGGACCTGAAGGCGTAAAGAGGATTCAAGGTGAATTTGGAGTCGACCTCTTTTTGGATTTGAAGCTTCACGACATTCCAACCACTGTTAGCAAGGCGACCTTGGAGGTCTCGTTACTGAAACCTAAATTTTTGACGGTGCATGCCTCAGGTGGGTCAAAAATGATAACAGCAGCGGTCAACAGCGCGCCCGCTGTTGATATTACGGCGGTCACGATTCTTACCTCGCTGGGCAAAGAAGATTTAGTGGAGATTGGCTTTTCTCAACCGCCTATGGCAAGTGCAGCAAAGTTGGCGCTACTTGCAAAATCTGCTGGTGCCCGGGCGATTGTCTGCTCGCCCCAAGAAAGCGCAACAATAAGAGAGGCGGTTGGACCTGAGATTACGATCATCACACCAGGGGTTCGTCCACAAGGTTTTGGCAGTGACGATCAAGAGCGGGTGATGACCGCGCGCGATGCAATTTTAGCCGGTGCCGATTATTTAGTTGTGGGAAGACCAATTACTTCATTTTGGAAGGATGGCGAGAGCGCAATGCGTGAAGCTGCCAACCGTTTTGCCATGGAATTGACACAGTAAGTGGCCAACCCGCCGATTCTCACCGCTGAGCAACGTAAACAAGCGCTAGAGCGAGCTACTTACTCCCGTCGCCTCCGTGCCGAGGTTAAAGGCAGAGTGAAACGCGGAGAGATATCCGTGAGGCAAGTACTAGCGATGGCAGATTCCGAACCTGCCATTGCAAAGATGCGAGTTAGCGAGCTCTTGGAATCGCGTGTTGGAGTTGGCAAGATTCGCTCGCTGGTCCTTATGGATAAGTTGCACATTTCTCACAGCCGCCGCATCCAGGGGCTTGGTTCACATCAACGTAGCGCGCTATTAAATGAATTGGGTGGAGCAATTGCCCGCGGGACTCTTTTGGTTCTGTCAGGACCGGGAGGGGTAGGAAAAAGTACGGTGGCCACACAATTGCGCAGCCGAGCAAATTTTTGGGTTAGCGTTTCTGCAGCCACTCGACAACCGCGAAGCAATGAGGTAGATGGCGTCGACTATTTCTTCATATCTGAAAATGAGTTTGACCGTCGCGTGAAAGATGGCGAATTTTTGGAGTGGGCACAATTTGCGGGAGCGCGATATGGCACGCCACGCGAGGGGGTGGAGAAAGCGCTAGCAGCGGGGAAAAACGTATTGTTGGAGATTGAGATTGCTGGCGCCAGACAGGTTCGGGCACATAGTGCGGAGGCAATTTTGGTATTCCTGAGCCCACCCAATTGGGAGGAGTTGGTCTCCCGTTTGGAGGGTCGTGGCTCTGACACCCCTGAACGACGTGCCCAGCGCTTAGATCTGGCTCGAAATGAGATGTCCGCGGCCTCGAAGTTCGATCATATTATCGTCAACGATGAGGTCAATCGGGTTGTGGTGGCACTGGTAGGGTTAGCCTCTAATCGTTCGCTATAGATTTTGATATTTTCAAACCGACTTTAAAGGGGCAACATGGACGGCATTACCGACCCACCTATTGATGAGTTATTGGACAAGAGTGGTTCCAAGTACAGCTTGGTTCTCTATGCCGCCAAGCGAGCGCGTCAAATAAATGCCTACTACTCTCAACTGGGTGAAGGTCTTTTGGAGTATGTGGGACCTTTGGTGGAGACCCATGTTCATGAAAAGCCGCTTTCGATAGCCCTTCGCGAAATTAATGAAGGTCTACTAACGATTGAAAATCTCGAACCGACAGCCTAAGTGTCGCTGATTTTTTCAACGTTTTGATTTTCTATTAGGGTAAATGATGTCAACCACCGGACGCGAAGTTCTCCTAGGTGTTGGGGGAGGCATTGCTGCATATAAAGCATGCGAATTGGTACGCCGGCTCCAAGATGATGGTTTTCTGGTCACCGTAGTTCCCACTCCGGCTGCGTTAAATTTTGTAGGCACGGCGACCTGGGAAGCGCTCTCTGGGCGCCCCGTACTTTCCCAAGTTTGGCAAGACGTACCTGGAGTGGCGCACATTCGACTAGCGGAGTTGGCGGACTACATCGTAATTGCACCAGCAACGGCTGATTTAATTGCCCGTCTGGCAGCTGGTCGAGCCGATGATCTCTTAACAAATGTGGTTTTGGCCAGTGGTGTCGCGAAATTGCTTGTACCAGCGATGCATCCGCAAATGTGGAGCTCTTTGGCGACCCAAGCAAATATTGAGACGTTGCATGAACGAGGATTCGTCGTTATGGAACCTGACGAGGGCAGGTTGACGGGGGCGGATACCGGAGTAGGCAGGTTTCCTGAGGTGCCACGCATCCTGGAAAATTTGCGCGCCATCGTTGGTATAAGCGCAGATCTGCGAGGACGGAGAATTCTCATTACCGCGGGAGGAACCCGCGAGCCGATCGATCCCGTTCGGTTTATCGGCAATAGATCCTCAGGGAAACAGGGCTTTGCCCTTGCGCAAGCGGCCCTTTCCAGAGGCGCGAAAGTCCATCTAATTGCCGCAAACTGTCCTGACCTGACCTTGGAAGGCTGCGTTATCACGCGAGTGGAGACCACCGCCGAACTCTCATTGGCGCTAGATGCAGAATTTGAAAATTGCGATGTTCTGATTATGTCTGCAGCGGTGGCCGATGCCCGTCCCTCTCAGATCGAAGACGAGAAGTTAAAGAGTTCACAATTGCGAACTATCGAATTGGTGCCAAACCCGGATTTGCTAAAGGTTTTATCAGACAAACGCCGTCCCGGCCAGGTTCTTATAGGTTTTGCCGCTGAAACGGTGAACCATCTGGAGAGCGCCATCTCTAAAATGGAGAGGAAGAATCTGGACCTGCTCTACGTGAACGATGTATCAGGTGGGGCTATTTTCGGCAGCGACCGCACGCAAGGCGCAATACTTCTAAAGTCAGGGGACCAGATTACAGTGACAGATGCAAGTAAAGACACGCTCGCCCACGTACTGCTCGATCAATTGAAATAAGTTAGGTTAATCCAATGTCAAAACGCCTCTTTACCTCAGAATCGGTCACAGAGGGCCATCCAGATAAAATGGCCGATCAAATCTCGGATGCGATTCTTGATTCCCTGCTTACCCAAGATCCCAAGAGTCGAGTGGCGGTAGAGACGCTAATTACTACCGGACAAGTTCATGTCGCCGGAGAAGTTACAACGAATTGCTATGCCGATATTATGGGAATTGTTAGAGATACGGTAAACGAGATCGGTTACGACTCTTCCGAAAAGGGGTTTGACGGGAGTACCTGTGGCGTTTCAATTTCCATTGGACAGCAATCACAAGATATTGCACAGGGTGTAAACGACGCATACGAGAATCGCGTCTCGGCATCTGTTGACCCCCTTGATCTCCAAGGAGCCGGCGACCAGGGCCTGATGTTTGGTTATGCCTGTACGGATACACCAGAGTTAATGCCCTTGCCAATCTCCTTGGCGCACAAATTGGCACAACAATTGGCCAAAGTTCGCAAAAGTGGTGAACTCGGATACTTGCGTCCGGATGGCAAGACTCAGGTAACAATCGAATACAACGGGGATCGTGCCGTCGCGCTAAATACCATCGTGATTTCATCTCAACACTCACCCGATGTTGATTTAGAGAAGCAGATGGCTCCCGACTTGATTTCGCTAGTTATCGAACCGATTCTAAAGGGAGTCGAGTTAGAACGAAGTGAGTTACGAATTTTGATAAATCCCACAGGCCGATTTGTAATCGGTGGGCCAATGGGTGATGCCGGTTTAACGGGACGCAAAATCATCGTTGATACCTACGGCGGAATGGCCCGTCACGGCGGAGGCGCCTTTAGCGGGAAAGATCCATCTAAAGTTGATCGTTCCGCAGCTTATGCGATGCGCTGGGTTGCAAAGAATGTAGTGGCGGCCGGGCTTGCAACGCGCTGTGAAGTTCAAGTTGCATATGCGATTGGAAAAGCGCAACCAGTGGGTCTTTTTGTAGAGACATTCGGTACTGAAACTCTCCCAGTTACCAAGATCCAGGATGCAGTAATCGCGACATTTGATCTGCGTCCGGCAGCGATTATTCGAGATTTGAATCTTCTCCGACCGATTTACTCCAAGACGAGCGCCTACGGTCACTTCGGCCGTGAACTGCCAGATTTCACCTGGGAGCGCACAGACCGAGTCGAGGGGTTGCGCCAAGCAGCGCAGTAAGTACCCAAATGGCCAATATCCGACCATTGGCTCTAAAGCGCCAAGTAGGTCGAGCAGGAAAATCTGAGA
>JANXME010000053.1 GCA_025354785.1 Actinomycetes bacterium
TCGGTCATCCATGCGCCTTTGGCAGATTTAATTGAAATGGGGTATGGATCCCAATATTGAAAACTGGAGGGAACGCCAAGGGGAATTACTAAGGATGCTTTTTTGCTCTCTTCTCCCGATGCTCTGGTTTCATTTTTGAAGTATGACCACTCTTGATCAAGCAGAGATATCAATTTAGTTTCAGAAAGCGGTGTTGCATGTGTTGGAATCGATCGGAATGTTTCGGTGTGATTAGTTGTCGTTCGCATTTTAACTTGTACAGGTCAAAGTCCAGATCTGCCAGATATTGAGTAGTACGCTCCTTACCGCGCCTATTAGTTAAAGGAATTCTACCAGCGTTAAATTTAAATACAACTTTGCCTAGGTAAGAGTACGGTTTTCCTATGAATTCAGATGAAATAAAGGGTGAATTTACTCCCGCTAATCGAAAACATGCGAGAAGTTACGTCGGAATCCAATTTTTAATTCTTTTTTTGCTGATTTTTTTCAGCAATAACGTTGGCTATCAATTATCAAAGTTTCGATCATTTGGAATGATTTTTGAATTATTGGGCGTTTTAGGGTTGCTATTGACTGCGAATACTTTGAAAGGCACGCTCACAGCAATTCCCATACCAAAGCCTGATGGAAAACTGAGCACGAACGGTCTATACAAGTATGTACGCCATCCAATGTACACCAGCGTCCTCCTACTCGTCTTAGGCATCGCTTTGCGCAGTGGATCTCTCTTTAAGTATTTCTTGCTAATGGTTCTAACCTTACTTTTCTATTTTAAGTCTGCCTATGAAGAAAAGTATCTTTCGCAGAAATACCCTGAATACAGAGCCTATGCCAGCGCCGTTCCACGGTTCATACCTTTTATAAAAGCTTAGTTCTCAATACTCTTGCAAGCCTACTAATTCGGGTGTAACAGAAAGTTAAAGTTGGATGTCCAATTCCCAACGACATCCGTCTTTGTCAGCTAGGTAGGAGCCCAGTCCAATTAATGTCGAAAGTTCCCCGGTTCCAGATCCAACAATTATGTCGACCTCCGAATTGGCGACACCGGCATGGAATGTACCTGAATCGTTGAGGACAAAACTGCCAGATTTACCTTTGACCTGGCCGACGAGCCTGATTTGCCCGACATATTGGGCGGCCGACTTATGCATATCTGCGGGGTCGAAGGATGAGTAGAACATTAAATATTCGACATGTCCGGTGGCGACAATGTCGCCAGCGAATAGAAACTGCGCGGTGATTCTAGAAAAACGCATACCATTTTCATCGGGTCTATAAGGTACCTCTTCCCAACCTGCCACGGTGTAAGTTCCATTGAGATTCATTAACTCCTCATTTCTCAAAAACGTCCGCCGGAAGTTGAATCCTGGCTTAGCCGCTGCGACAGATAAATAGGAATTATGGAAAAGAGCACCAAAGTTGCTGCAACTACATTGACCACTGGCGCCTGATTGGGGCGGAAAAGGTTGTCGTAAATCCAGATTGGCAAGGTTTGGATTCCAGGCCCGGCAGTAAATGTAGTGACAACTATTTCATCAAATGAAAGTCCGAAGGCCAGCAGCCCGCCTGCAAAAAGAGCAGATGCCAAATTAGGTAACGTGATGAGCCTAAAGGTAGTGAATCCGTTTGCGCCCAAGTCCATAGAAGCCTCTTGTAAAGATGTTCCCATACGTCGTAGCCGAGCCAACGCATTGTTGTAGACAACTACTATGCAAAACGTTGCGTGGCCGATAATGACGGTAAGCAGGCTCGTCGATATTCCTAATTGCTTAGTGAAAGCATTACTAAGTGCGATTCCGGTTACAACGCCAGGTAAGGAGATTGGTAGAACGACAAGTAAAGAAATAATTTCACGTCCAAAGAAGTTGTATCGGCTTACGGCAAATGCCAGGCACGTGCCGAGCAGTAATGCGATCGCAGTGGCCGAAAATCCAGCGGCAATGCTCCAGCCAAGAGCCTGTCGCACGCCGGTATTTTGGACCGCTTTTTCCCACCATTTGAGAGAAAGTCCAGTCGGTGGCCAACTAAATGTGCGACTTGAGTTAAAGGAATTAATAACAACAACTGATAAAGGAATGTAGATAAAGGCCAGACCTACCCCCATAAGCGAGGCCAGCACGTACCTAGCTCTAGTTGAAAGTGTCATTTATAGACTCGCGAGGGCGCCAGTGCGTCTGACCAGCCAGAGATAGAGCGCCATGATGGTGACCGGAATGGTGGCGATAGTTGCGGCAAAAGGTAAATTGATGCTGAAATTTTGATAGACGACACTGCCCAGCATCTGCAATTTGCCACCGATAATTTGTGCCGTTATGTAATCACCTAAGCTCAGAGAGAAAGTAAACATTGAACCTGCTACCAAACTAGGAAATATCAGCGGCAGCACAATCCTTCTAAATGTGTAAAAATTACGCGCGCCCAAATCCCCTGATGCGTCCAGAAGCGAGTTGGGAAGTCGTTCCAGGCCGGCATATATCGGCAAAATCATGTAGGGCAACCAAAGGTAGGACAGACCGATAATAATTGCCGGTCCACCAAAGCCTGGAGAATGAATTCCGATAGGCCGAAGTAGCCAATCGATCACACCAGTTCCAGGCTCTAGCATGGAACGCCAGGCATAAATTTTTACTAGGTAAGAGGCCCATAGTGGCGTTAAGACCAGCGCCACTAAGAATTTTCGACTGCGGGCCGTTGTTACCTTTGCCATAAAGAAGGCCATAGGTAAGGCAATTACTCCGCAGATAAATGTGACCGATATGGCGATCCCTAAAGTACGTAACATGACGTTTCGATAGGCAGGATCTGTCAACATGTCTTGAAAATTGCCTAGATTGAAATTTGCGATGATATCGCCGGTAAAAGTATCGATGGTGAAGAAAGCGGTGATAAGTAGTGCGCCCAACGCGCCTAAATAGGCGACAACTAACCAGAGCCCAGGTGCAGCTAAAAGAGCCAGGAGGCGAATTTTAGGACGCTGATGCATCCAAGTCGCAATGGAACTTTTCACTTCACCTACTTCATCTCAGTTGATAATTGAATTGAAAAGGCCGGGTGCGAAGAAATCTCGCACCCGGCCATTCACTTAAGCGTTACGTAGGCTCGACCAGGCTTTCACCCATTCCGAATAAGGAACGCATTTGACGTCGGTGCGCCCATCTAGGCAGGCCTCCGTCGCGGTATTCCAGTAATAGACATCAGTCCAGTAAGCATCTTCTGCGGCATGGAATGTGGTGCAGAAGTTCTTATCTGCAGTTAGATCGCAGGCCTTGGCGTTAGATGGCGCCTCGCCGAACCATTCAGCAACTGCGGCATTAGCTTTTGGAGAAATAATGTGATCCATCCACATATACCCACAATTTGGATTCTTAGCTTTGCTGCTAATCAT
>JANXME010000190.1 GCA_025354785.1 Actinomycetes bacterium
GCGGCGGGGTGCTCTGGGTGAAGACCGGGTCGGTCGCTACAGCCCCGACAAGCGCGGAAGGTTTTTTCAATGGCAGAAATCTTGACCGGTCCAACGGGAGCGTGGTTGGAGAGCCACGAACCCGGGGATCGAAAATTTATAGAAATCGGCCCGATGACTTTGGAAAATGGTGAGGCGCTAGAGCGCGTAACCATTGCCTACCAAAGTTGGGGAGCGCTAAATGAAAATAAAAGTAACGCGATACTGGTAAATCACGCGCTCACTGGATGGTCTGATGTTCCGGGCTGGTGGCCTTCGATGGTAGGTCCGGGATTGCCTTTCGATACCGATAAATATTTTATTCTCTGTCCAAATGTAATTGGTGGGTGTCAGGGCAGTACCGGGCCTTCCTCAATTGCCCCCGATGGCAAGCGCTATGGTTCGCGATTTCCAGCCTTGACCATTCGCGACATGGTTGCCGCTGAGGTTGCCTTTAGCGATGCGTTGGGTATCAGCAGCTACCTCTTGGCAGTGGGACCATCTTTGGGCGGGATGCGCTCGCTGGAGTGGGCCGTTCAATTGCCAGATCGCGTTGGGGCAATTTGTACAATCGGCTCCTCTGCAGTGGCGACTGGGGACCAGATCGGCACCGCTTCGATACAGATAAGAGCAATCAAATCTGACCCCAACTTCTCAAATGGGAATTATTACGAGCAAGAACGGGGACCGCAGGAGGGCATGGGGATAGCCCGTCGAATCGCACACCTGACATATCGCACCGAAGCCGAGATGGATGTGCGATTCGGACGCGAGCTCCAAGGAGATGAAACTGGCCGATACGCCGTTGAATCCTATTTAGATCATCAGGCTGCGAAATTGGCGCAAAGATTTGATGCCAACACCTACATTTCCCTGACGGAGGCAATGAATTCCCACGACATTGGCCGTGGGCGTAGAGGAGTGGCGGCGGCACTGGCAAGCATCTCCATCCCGGTTGTGGTCGTTTCAATAGATACTGACCGCTTGTTTCCGGCTCGTCTCCAGTCAGAAATAGCGGAATTGGTCCCGGGAGCGCAGTTAGAGGTGATCTCCTCGCCCTTTGGCCACGATGGCTTTCTGGTCGAAGTTGAGGCTGTCGGGGAGGTTATTCGGCGCGCATTAGCCTTTTCAGAGGGTGCGACAAAGGGCAACTAGCGCTGGGCAATGTGCAAAATGGCTGTGGATAATTTATAATAGAGATATCGCTTCTTCGCACCGTTGCTCAAGGTGGCGAAGTCAAAACAAAGGACTGTTGTGGCTGCTCTTAGTGCGCTCAAAAACAAAGGCAAGTCGGCTTCAACGAAGAAAGTTACATTGAGCAAAGGCGCTGTGAAAAAGGCTGTCGCTAAAAAGAGCGTGGCAAAGAAGGCCCCAGCAAAAAAAACCGTACCCAAAAAGGTCGCAGTTAAAAAGACGCCCGTCAAGAAGGCAGTGGTAAAAGTTCCTGCTAAGAAAGAATTGACGGTTGCTGACGTACGCCAAATTATTTCAGCTAGAGAAGCAATAGCGCGTCAAAAAGAGTTGAGCGCCGAACTTGAAGTTCGCGGCATAACCAGCCTGGGAAGAATCCCGAAAACAGTTGATAAGCCTTTAGTTAATGAAGCGCATGAATTGCTGGTTTCAGTTCCAGCGATGATAGAGAAAATGCGCAAACATGGGTTAAGCCCCAATCGAGCTTTGAAGAAAACTGAAATTGCACTGGTTGCCCTGGCTCCCGTTGTGGTGGCAGCGCCAGTGAAAAAGAGCGAAAGTGTCGCTATCGCAAAAATGGATGGCGAAGAAGTTGCATTGGAAGAAGTTGAGCTAGAAGATTTAGAGGCTCTCGTCGCAGAGGTATCGGTAGAAGATCCGGCTGGGGATAAAGTAGCGGCTCCGCGCGTTGTAAATCTTGCTGAAGAAAACAGCGGAAATGAAGAGGATGCATTTACCTTAAAGGCATCTGAAGAAGATGATGCCCCAGCGCAGACCGTTATGACCGCGGGAGCAACGGCTGATCCGGTAAAGGATTACCTGAAGCAAATTGGCCGAGTGGCTCTCTTAAATGCTGAATTGGAAGTGGAGTTGGCGACCCGAATCGAAGCCGGGTTATTCGCAGAATCAAAGCTTTCGATGGAGAAGAAACTTGATAAGAAGCTAAAGCGCGAACTTGAGTGGATTGCCGAAGACGGCCGCCGCGCAAAGAACCATTTGCTGGAAGCGAA
>JANXME010000204.1 GCA_025354785.1 Actinomycetes bacterium
CGATTCCTGCAGGGCCTTAAAGATACGGGCCATATTTACGCTGGAAAATACGAGGGCCCTTATTGCGTTGGTTGCGAAGAGTTCAAATTGGAAGCAGATTTGATCGAAAGCCCAGAGGGCAAACTCTGTCCGATCCATGGAAAACCAGTGGAGATAGTCAAGGAGAACAATTGGTTCTTCAGGCTTTCCGCTTTCGTTGAGCCGCTCATGAAGTTATATGCCGAGCACCCGGAAGCTTGCGAGCCGGAGAGTGCGCGCAATGAAGTTCTTTCATTTTTACAAAGTGGCGTTACTGACTTATCTATCTCACGGTCTTCCTTCGATTGGGGAATAAGAGTTCCTTGGGATAGCGATCAAGTTTTCTACGTCTGGTTCGACGCGCTCCTGAATTATGCAACCGCCGTTGGGCTAGGCGATGAAACGACCAGCGAGGGCGGCAAGAAATTTGCGCAGACTTGGCCACCCGATGTTCACTTGGTAGGAAAAGAGATTTTGAGATTTCATTCTGTGATTTGGCCAGCCATGCTTATGGCCGCCGGACTTGCGGTACCAAAGAAAGTCTTCGCTCATGGCTGGTTATTGGTCGGCGGCGAGAAGATGAGCAAGAGCAAGCTCACGGGTATTGCACCGCGAGACATCACGGATCACTTTGGAGTGGATGCTTTCCGTTACTACTTCCTGCGTGCGATCCCCTTTGGCAGTGATGGATCCTTCTCTTGGGAGGATATGCATGCGCGCTACACCAGTGAACTTGCCAACGACTTCGGAAATTTGGCATCGCGGTTGGCAGCAATGGTCAATAAATACTGCGAAGGTATCTTGCCCGCAGTTACCCACGATGCCGGTCTTGAGGAATTCTTGAAGAAGACAGTCGAGACGGCTGATAGCGCAATTTGCAAATTGGATTTTCAAGGTGGAATTGTGGCAATTATGGATTTCTGCAAGCGCGTTAATGGATATGTAACCGAGCAAGAACCTTGGATCTTGGCCAAAGACCCAACCAATGATGCGCAACTCCATGCTGTTCTCTATAACACCGCGGAATCACTTCGCGCGTTGGCTGTTTTGTTGCACGCAGTGATGCCAGCCACCTGCGAGATTCTCTGGGAGTCCCTTGGCGCCAATGAATCAATTGGAAAAATTGCTGATCAATTGGTTGGCGATGTGGCCACATGGGGGCAATTGCCTTCCGGATCTATCATTACCAAGAGCGCGATTCTCTTCCCGCGGCTTGAGGTCAGTGCGTAATACAAATGTCAGAACGAATAACTCCAGATAAGGGACGTCGTTCGGCCCCGATGCCAGAACCTCTTCCAGTAAATACAGTTGATTCGCATGCTCATTTAGAGATTGCCACTGGCACCGCCCCAGATTCGGCAGAAGTTGGCGAAATTTTGTCGCAAGCAAAATCTGTCGGCATCGATCGAGTTGTTCAAGTGGGATACAGCGCCGAGCAATCTAAATGGTGTGTAGCGGCTGCAGAGTATTGGAATACCAGTGTGCTGGCAGCTGTTGCCCTCCATCCAAACGAAGCCCCCGTCATTGCAGATTTGGGCGCTGATTTAGAAGTAATCGCCAAGTTGGCGCAACATCCACGGGTGCGCGCGATTGGGGAGACGGGGTTAGATTATTTCCGCACTCCACCAGAATTGCGAGGGCGCCAGCGAGAATCATTTAAATGGCACATTGAATTGGCCAAGCTACACAACAAGGCCCTGGTGATACACGACCGTGATTCCCATGATGACGTGCTCTCGGTTTTGTTGGAGGTTGGGGCGCCTGAGAAAACTATTTTTCATTGTTTTTCTGGCGATGTTGCTATGGCAAAGAAGTGCATTGACCGCGGCTACATTCTTTCCTTCGCTGGCACACTGACATTTAAGAATGCACCCGAGTTACGTGAAGCGGTGAAGTTGGTACCAGTAGAGCAACTATTAGTTGAGACTGATACGCCATTTCTTACCCCCACCCCACATCGCGGAGATACCAATAGCCCATCACAAATCGCGCGTATTGTGCGAGCGATGGCGCTCGAGCGCGAGGCGGATTTGGCAGAACTCGCTAATGCCCTAGGGGCCAATGCAGAGCGAGTTTTCGGTTCTTTCTCCCAATGATTCTTCTGGGGGCTGCGGAGATTCGCTCATTAGCGGCCGGCTTAGATCTGAACCCGGCAAAAGCGCTAGGTCAAAATTTTGTGCATGACGCCAATATCTGTCGCAAAATTGTCCGTTTGGCAGGCGTAGAAGCGTCAGATATTGCTTTGGAAATTGGTCCGGGTTTGGGGTCTCTCACTTTAGCCCTCCTGGAAATTGCATCGCAGGTAGTAGCAATTGAAATTGATTCTAGATTGGCCATTCAACTGCCCATTACCGTTGCGGCGCACGGCGAGAACGGCAAGCGACTTTCGGTAATTAATCGGGATGCTCTAGCGGTCTACGAACTTTCAACCAAACCCACCGTGTTTGTTGCTAACTTGCCCTACAACATTTCAGTTCCAGTGCTGCTCCATTACTTAGAAAGGTTTGCCTCCATTCAAAAAGGATTGGTGATGGTGCAGGCCGAGGTGGCCGATCGATTAGTCGCAAAACCTGGAACAAAAGAATATGGAATTCCAACTGCGAAAGCCGCATGGTGGGTCACCACATCAAGCGCCGGGGCAGTTTCGCGGTCGGTCTTTTGGCCAGTGCCTAATGTGGATTCCAAATTGGTAGCTTTTCAACGCCACCAGGCGCTGGGCAGCGAAGTAATGCGAAAGTGGACCTTTGCTTTGATTGATGCCGCTTTTGCCCAACGTCGAAAAATGTTGCGATCTGCTTTAGGAAGTTGGTTTGAGAGCGCCAAGATTTCGGGAGTTGGAGTTAGCGGTTCGGCGCTGGCGCAGGCGGCGCTGACAAAGGCGGGAATCGATTCGACGCTGCGTGGAGAGGCGCTGGTGATCGAGGACTACCTCGCGATTGCGCGTGCGCTGCAGGAATTGGGAATAGGGTTTTAGCATGACGCGACAAGCTGCAAGTTCGGTGGTCGTGCGTGTTCCTGGAAAAATAAATTTGCAACTCTCTGTTGGCCCTAAGGAAGCTGATGGTTTTCATGGAGTGGTAACGGTTTTTCAGGCGATTTCGATTTATGACGATGTCACAGTTACGAAACGAGAGCCAGGAACAGGATTTTTAATCGAGATTTTGGGCGACCACACTCATGGCGTTCCGGCCGATGATACAAATTTGGCGGCGCGAGCCGCGCGCTTGATCTGCCATAAATACGAACTGGGTGATGATTTAGGGATTCAGATTCGTAAGACAATTCCCGTGGCTGGTGGGATGGCCGGTGGAAGCGCCGATGCCGCGGCCACAATTGTCGCAATTGATGCACTTTTTGCGCTGGGTCTGACGCGAGAAGAGATGCAAAAAATCGGATCCCTTCTCGGTAGTGATGTGCCATTTATGTTAAGTGGTGGAACTGCTGTTGGCCGCGGCCGCGGAGATGAAGTCACGGCGGCGCTATCTCGCGGGGCCTACCACTGGGTATTGGCCGTCTCTAGCGTGGGACTTTCCACGCCATCGGTTTATGGCGAGTGCGACAGGTTGCGCGCTGGAATGCAGATTGCGACCCCACATGTGAGCGATCAACTTTTGCAATCGTTACTCGCGGCAGATGCGGTAACGCTGGGAAAATCTTTGGTTAATGATTTGCAACCAGCGGCCTGTTCGCTGCGTCCGGCCTTGCGTTTGATTTTAGATGTGGGCCAAGAATATGGAGCTCTCGGGTCAATTGTTTCTGGATCGGGTCCGACCGTTGCTTTCTTAGTCAGCGATGAAGAGCATGGGCTAGATCTAGCAGTTGCACTCACATCTAGCGGAGTCGTGGGAAGTGTGGTTCGTGCAAGTGGACCAGTTCATGGTGCAAAGGTTATTGAGGTTCACTGAACCATTCTTGGCGAACAAACTATTGGTCAATAGATTGGTCAAAGGGCGCAGCGATCGCGCTCAAATAAGAGGCGAGTTCCTTAAGTTCAGATTTGGAAAGAGTCTTTAGAAATTCGCGCTCACGCCGTAAAAGATCTTCCATCGCAGTATCAACGGCTTTCATTCCACTCTTTGTCAGAGTGACAATCGAGCCACGACCATCGCGGGGGTCTGATTGGCGAGTTATTAGGTTCATCTCTTCTAGCCGGTCTAGGCGATTAGTCATAGTGCCACTTGTCACCATGGTTTCTTGGATGAGTTGTCCAGGGGTGAGTTGGTGGGGAGCGCCTGCCCGACGCAGTGCGG
>JANXME010000206.1 GCA_025354785.1 Actinomycetes bacterium
GCACGCGCCATGATCTCTTGCGCTCCGGCATCGCTTTGCACCGCTACCCATTCGTCGGTGGGAGAGGTAAAAAATTCCCAATCGCCGTGGTTGGAATTCAAGGCGTACTCAGACTCAATGTCTGCCACCATCACCTGGGCTTGAACTTTCCCCTGCCACCCGCGTTGCGTCAAATTCTCATCAAGTTCGGAATATGTCGGCAGCGCCACATGAATAGTCGGAGTCAATGATCTACTTTGATAAAAAGCCACTACACGGGCTAACGCCAGATCCAAATCCAGCCCGGGGTTTCCCAGGGCTAGCACTGAATTTGCCCGCATCGTGAAATTCCCGGTTGCACGCAAAACCCATTCGCCTAAGAATTCGATCTCCTTAGCTGGCCATGTAGCGCTGGCTGCCTTTTCAATCTCTTTAATTCTTAAAGATAGAGGCGCCCCGCGCCCTGCTAAGTGCACCGGCGTCACTACCCTTCGCCATGTAGCAATCTCTTCCGGATGAAATTCAACGAGCGGGCCATTTTTTCGCCGGATTGAAGTTTGAGTTTCGAGGATTCCCAAAATATCGCGAAAGCCCCCTTCGGGTTCGTGCAGTCGGACGCTGACTTTTGACCCGATGTCTAAGGGACCCGGGGCATCCATGGGGGATTTGGCCATGGCTTAACCATAATTACAAAACTGCGGTCTTGCTGATTAGAATATGGTCAGAATACAAACTGGAGGTCGCACCTTGACGTATGTGATTGCTGAGCCATGTATAGATGTGAAAGATAAATCTTGCATTGAAGAATGCCCGGTGGATTGCATTTATGAGGGCGATCGTATGTTGTATATCCAACCTGATGAATGCGTAGATTGTGGAGCTTGCGAGCCGGTCTGCCCCGTCGAAGCGATTTATTACGAAGATGACGTGCCAGAGGTTTGGAAAGACTATTCGAAAGCCAATACCGAGTTTTTTGTTGAGCTTGGATCTCCCGGTGGAGCCGCCAAAGTTGGAGTCACACATACCGACCACCCGGTGGTTACTGCAGTTCCTGTTAAAGAGTAAGCCGAACCCCTGCCCAATTTTCCAGTTCTTCCAGATTTTCCGTGGGATGTACTCGCTCCCTTCGGGCAGCGAGCGCGCCAACATCCAGGGGGGATAGTTGATCTCTCTGTCGGTACTCCGGTAGATGACACTCCAGAATTTATTCAGCAGTCCCTTCGTGAAAGTTCTAGCGCACCTGGTTACCCCTTAACTGCGGGAACAGCTGAACTGCGCGCCGCGCTTCGCAATTGGGCCAGTAAGCGATTGGGAGCAAGAGGAGATTTCGATGTGCTACCTACGATCGGATCTAAGGAGATGGTGGCCTGGCTGCCCACTTTTTTAGGTGCGCAAATGGTTTTATATCCCGAAATTGCTTATCCGACTTACTACGTTGGTGCGCTATTAGCAGGGGCGCAAGGCCATCCCGTGGGGATCAATCCGGAGAGCTGGCAAAGCGCGGATTTAGCTTAGATAAACTCACCATCTAATCCCACGGGCCGAGTTCATAGTCAGGCCGAGATGGGAGCGGTTATAGCTTGGTCGCGCCAGACGGGAACAATAATTGCTTCTGACGAATGCTATTTGGAGTTCGCCGATACCGTTGAGCCCTTTTCAATCTTATCTTTGACCGGTGGCGATAATCGAAATATTTTAGCGGTGCATTCATTATCCAAACGCTCCTCTATGGCTGGCTACCGTGCAGCGTTCATAGTTGGAGATAGCCAATTAGTGCATAAAATAAGGGAAATTCGCAAACATGCCGGGATGATGGTGCCGCTTCCAATCCAGTTAGCAATGGTTACGGCCTTAGTTGACGAATCCCATGTGGTCGAACAACGCGCTCGCTACAACGCGCGGCGGGCCAAATTGGTGCCCGCCCTGCGATTAGCTGGTTTTAGTGCAACACAAACCGAAGCTGGTCTCTACATTTGGTGCACCCGCGGGGAATTGGACATGGAGAGCGTGGCTTGGTTTGCCGAAATCGGAATTTTGGTAACACCTGGACATTTCTATGGAGACGAAGGTGCAACTCATATTCGTATAGCGCTCACTGCCACTGATGAAGATATTGACAGTGCTGTGGAGCGGATAACTTTGAAAGTGCAGTCACACGCATGACTCAAGGTATTTTGTTGGTAGGCGGGATGGGGACCCGCCTTTTGCCTTTAACTCGCGACGTGCCAAAACCCATGCTGCCAGTTGCAGGTTTGCCTGTAACTGAACACCAACTTATGACTGCGAAAGCGGCCGGGATTACTTCTATAGTTTTGGCAGCTGCATATCTTTCGGAAGTCTTCGTTCCTTATTTTGGTGACGGATCAAAATGGGGAATAGATTTGCAATACGCTGTGGAATCAGAGCCATTGGGCACCGGTGGTGCTATTCGAAATGCCGCGAAATTGCTAAGCAATACCGAGCCAATAGCCATATTTAATGGCGATGTTTTGAGTTCCCATAATCTATCGGGCCAAATTTCGGTGCACTTGGACAGCGATGCCGATGTGACTTTGCACTTGACCAAAGTTAAAGATGCGCGTGCCTATGGGTGTGTGCCACTAGATGCAGGTGGGCGGGTGACAGCATTTCTGGAGAAAATGGAAAAACCATTAACAGATACTATTAATGCAGGCTGCTACATTTTCCACCCTCGAGTGTTGAGTGATATTCCTCAAGGATCGGTGATAAGTGTAGAAAGGCAAACTTTTCCAGAACTTGTGCAAACGGGCCGGCGGGTTTTTGGGTTTGTTGATAATTCTTATTGGTTGGATATCGGCACCCCTAGTACTTTGCTGCAGGGTTCTATTGACTTGGTGCAAGGCAGAGCGGTGGCCCCAGCCCTAGAACGTCGGAAAATCGATCGCCATGCAGGTGCCTATGTAGCCATGGAGGGCTCGCGGATCGCTGCTGGGGCTCTCGTTCGGGGAGGTAGCGCCATCGGCCAAGGGGTGGCGATTGAGGAAGGCGTTGAGATCGAAGGTTCAATTATCAGTGACGGGGCTTCGGTTTTGGGGGGTGCTTCGCTAGAACATTGCTTCGTCGCTGCGGGGGCCGTGGTTCCGGCAGAGGCTGTTTATATAAATTCTTATATCGGCAGGGGCGAGATCGTCTCACTTATAGCGGGAAATTAGTTTCGAGTAAAGG
The DNA here is from genome assembly GCA_025354785.1 of Actinomycetes bacterium. Lineage (GTDB taxonomy): Bacteria > Actinomycetota > Actinomycetes > Nanopelagicales > Nanopelagicaceae > QYPT01. The sequence continues at coordinate 3,166 of JANXME010000206.1, forward strand.
TTGGATTTTGCCCCGCTTGACTTGACTTAGGCGGATTACACGCGTGTAATTCATCTATTGGAAATGTTTCCAGTACTTGATTTAGTCCCTAACTGCTCGAGACGAAGTTATTAAGGAGTATCCGAGTGCCAGATATTCGAACACATGGCCCAAGTATTAAATTGGTCAACGGAGAGACCGTAGAACTTTCTTGGCAAGAACGCTCACTTTGTGCGCAAACTGATCCAGAAGCTTTTTTTCCAGAAAAAGGAGGTTCTACTCGGGAAGCAAAGCGAGTATGCATGTCTTGTGATGTGCGATCAGAGTGTTTGGAATATGCCCTCGCCCACGATGAGCGTTTTGGAATTTGGGGCGGATTATCAGAACGTGAGCGTCGTCGCCTCAAGCGCCGCCCGGCATAAATTCGGGTCCTTGCCAGGTGGGCACCGTAGTTGGGGCCTGGGCATAACGCATGAGTGAAGCACTTTCACATCAACCTCGCGTTACAGCGATATTGGTCGTCCATGATGGTGCGACTTGGTTGCCCGAAGTGGTCGCATCGCTGGCTTCGCAAAGCAGACCAATTGATTTAACGCTCGCTATTGATACTGGATCGGTTGACGCTTCAGTCAAACTTTTAAGCAATGCCCGATTAAGAGCAATCGCTCTGCCTCGGGATACTGGTTTTGGTGGAGCTGTCGCTGCTGGCGTATCGAAATTGCCCCCGATCGAAAGTGAAAACGAATGGCTCTGGTTAATTCATGATGATTGCGCCCCGCAGCCTGGTGCGCTCGCCGCCTTGCTAAGCGCTGTTGAAGATCGCCCACAGGTTGCAATGGCCGGGCCAAAATTATTAGGTTGGTATGACCGATCTCATTTGCTGGAAATTGGAATAAGTATTTCTGGAAACGGTGCTAGATGGACCGGCTTAGAGCCACATGAATATGACCAGGGCCAGCACGATGGAATTCGAGATGTTCTGTCGGTTAGTACCGCTGGGGCTCTCATTCGGCGAAGTGTTTTTGAGGAACTTGACGGGTTTGATTCCAATTTAGCGCTCTTTCGCGATGACGTGGATTTTGGTTGGCGTGCAAATGTGGCTGGCCACTCAGTGATTGCAGTTAGCGAGGCAGTGGCATTTCATGCCGCGGCCTCAACTTCGGAACGGCGCATTGTGGATGTAAAAGGTGCGCTTTTGAATCGTCCCCTGCTTTTGGATAGGCGCAACGCCGCCTTTGTATTAGTAGCAAATTCGCCCTGGTGGGTTCTACCTGGGTTGACTTTGCAACTTGTGGCAAGTGCGGCCTTGCGCTCAATCGGATATTTATTGGCAAAACTTCCTGGATATGCCTCCGATGAGTTTCTCGCAGTGGCGCTGCTCTTCGTTCATCCCGCGCAAATTTGGGAGGGGCGCAAAAAACGAAAGATGCAGAGATTGATTTCCTCTCGTACAGTAAATCGATTTATTCCGCCTCGTGGGTCGCAACTGCGAATGGCCTTTTTGCGCGCAACCGAATCGCTGCGTAGCGCATTGCTGCCAAGTCCGACGGAGACTTCGACGCTATTAGATCCGATCAATGAAGATGAAAATTTGCTAACGTCGATTTCGCGACCTCGTTGGAGATCGGCCTTTCGTCGGCCAGAGGTAATAGGCGCCTTATTCATATTTTTTGTTAGCGCCATTTGGGCAACTCAGCGATATGGGTCTTTGACCGGCGGGGCACTTTCGGTGACACCGCAGGGCGCGATAGACCTTTGGCGAAAGTATGGCGAATCCTGGCACCAAGTCGGAATGGGAAGTTCAGATGCAGCGCCGCCTTGGATCGTAGTTTTGGCACTTTTCTCAACTGTTTTCTTTGGTAAAGCCGCAGCCTTTCTGGCAGTTTTATTTTGGTTGAGCCCGATATTGATGGCGCTATCTATGTACTCGCTGCTGCGACGTTTTTCTCAGAATTCATGGCTCCTCGTAGGAGCAAGTTTGGCGTACTCGTTCTCCCCAGTGGCAATTGCAACTATCAATTCAGGTCGGCTGGGAACCCTTGCGGCGCTCATAATTCTTCCCAGAATTGTCTCTTATCTTCCACGCTTCATAAAAGTTGAAGAAGTAAGCTGGCGTTTGATCTTTGGATTTTCTCTATTAACGGGCGTGCTAACTTCCTTCACCCTATTGGGATATCTAGGTGTCGCCATAATCATGTTCGCTGCATTAGCGGGTGATTATGTTGAGTATCGTCAGACATCTAATCGCCCGCTATTTTTGAAGCGGGTTCAACGTCATTTGGTGCTAATTTCTGCACCATTTTTAATCTGTCTACCTTGGTCGTTAGATGC
>JANXME010000209.1 GCA_025354785.1 Actinomycetes bacterium
GCTCACTGTAGATTCTGCAATTGGACTTTGAATAAATCTTCGATAAATAGGGCAGACTTGGCGCTGTGTCTATGCGCCATTACTCCCCACACCGAGATCGCCGCAAGGGGATCTCCTCCGGATCTCAAAAACTCCTCGCATTTGCACTTTTTTGCGCGATCCTTTTGCAAATTTCCTATCCATTAGTTCACGGAGAAACACTGCGCCTTATCACTTTAGGCGTTGTTTATGCCGGGGCCTTGGCGATGCTATTGCACGCCTTGCTAGCATTTGGAGCCCGTTACCTTATTTCCTATTTTTCCATCACATTTGTTTTTGCAATTACTACAGAACAAATTGGCTTACATACTGGGTGGCCCTTTGGCTCTTACAGCTATGACACATCTTTGGGGGTAAAAATCTTCACTCTGCCCTTAATTGTTCCCTTTGCCTGGATCATGATTGCGCATCCGGTTCTTGTCGCAGCTCGACGACTTACTCAACATTGGGTCTTCATCTATGGAGGGGCTGCTATGGCTGCCTGGGATCTCTTTCTAGATCCTCAAATGGTTAGCGCAGGGCGCTGGAAATGGAGTTTTACAGGAGCGCATGTTCCATTTCAACCCGAAATTCCACTATCAAATACTTTTGGTTGGCTCTTTGCCGGAATGGGTCTGATGGCACTCCTACATGTGCTCCTTCCTCGAGAGCGGCGAAAAGGTGGAGCCGAGTTGGTTGCGGTGGACATTTTTATTCTTTGGACTTTCTTTGCTGGAGTCGTTGGCAATATATTCTTCTTCGATCGCGCCGGGATTGCTTCCTTCGCAGGACTAATCTATGCAGTTATTTTTGCCCCATATCTATTTTCCCGCTGGTTTGGCAGACCATAACTCCAACTATGGGGCTGATCTTTTTCTCTGCCGTACTTTCAACTTTTATGCTGGCCATATCAATAAGCAATCTTCTTCTTCTACGGCGAACTGGTTCGAGCAGCACCAGCTTTATTCCATCAGTTGCCGTACTACTACCTCTCCGAGACGAAAAACCGAATCTAGAAGCGTTAATATCTTCTTTAAAGACGCAACTCGAAATCAATAAAATTGCCTTTCATCTGGTGGATGACAACTCAAGTGATGGGACATATGAAATTGCCGCAAGGCTTACTTCCACCGATTCTCGTTTCTTTCTCCACGAAGCTCCTGAACTGAAAGAAGGCTGGTTGGGCAAACCTGCCACTATGCAATTTGGCCTACTCAAAAGCGATTCAGAAATCGTGGTGGTAATTGACGCGGATGTTCGACTTGCACCACATGCGATCCAAAGAGCACTCTCGGTCATGCAAGAAAATAGCCTGGATTTTATTTCCGCTTATCCTAGGCAAGTTGCCAACACCTGGTCAGAATTACTAATCCAGCCTCTTCTTCAGTGGTCGTGGATGTCCTCGGTTCCTTTGCGAATTGCTGAAAAATCTAGTAACCCGGCGCTCTGCGTTGCTAACGGTCAATTTTTTGCCGTTCGAAGAGAAGCGCTGGAATCCGTCGGAGGGTTTAACGCCGTTAAGTCCGCCGTTATCGACGATATTTCATTAGCGCGCGTATTGGTTGGTGCTGGATTTCATGGAACTGTAATTGATGGATCCAATTTAGCCAGTTGCCGTATGTACGCATCCTGGCAGCAATTGAGGGATGGCTATGGGAAATCGCTCCACCTAGCCTTTGGTGGAATCTTGGGGACTTTGATCGCGTCTCTATTCCTTTTTCTCACTGGAATTCTTCCCATCGTGGCAGCTTTTATGGGTTCTAAACTGGCCCTCTACTGTCTAGTCGCGGTTGCCATTTCTCGTGTCATAAGTGCTATTACTTCTCGCGGAAATAAGTGGAGTTTTCTCCTTCATCCAATATCGATTTTAGTATTGCTGTTTCTGATTGTGCGATCCTGGAAATATCGCACGAGAGCTCAATGGAAGGGACGACAAGTATGAGTCGGGTGTTGGTAGTGGGTGCCGGAGTTGGCGGAATGAGCGCAGCTATTCGTTTAGCTAAAGCCGGTCACCTGGTTGAGATTTTTGAAGGTTCAGATCAAGTTGGCGGAAAGTGTCGAACTAAGTGGATCGGCAATTTTGCTTTTGACACCGGTCCAACTTTACTCACCCTACCCGCGGTCTATAGAGATCTCTTTGCTTCAACCGGAGATTCCCTAGATTCAGTTCTAGATCTGGTCCCCGTCGACCCATCCTTTGATTATCACTTTGCCAACGGGGATTCTGTCGCTTTTGCCAATTTGTCCAGATTTCAAACGCTGTCAGCCATTCGCCACGAGTTTGGAGAGAAATCCTCCCAAGATTGGAATTCGCTGATGCTGCGAGCCGAAGGCATGTGGGACGCCTCTCGAAAGCCTTTTGTAGAAACCGAATTAACTTCCCTGATTTCTTTGGCAAAGAGTTCAACGTTCTTAAAAGACTTGCAAACAATAGCGCCTTGGAAATCCTTACGATCAATCGTCAAAGAAATATCATCAGATAAACGCCTTCAATACATTGTCGACCGTTACGCCACCTACAGCGGATCTGACCCTAGGAGGGCGCCAGCAGTTCTACTTTCGATTGCTTTTGTAGAAGAGGCCTTCGGTGCCTGGCATATAAAAGGTGGCGTTGGGAAATTAGCAATTGCATTGCACGACCGCGCAACCGAATTGGGAGTGAAAATCCATCTAAATGCTCCAATAAGTTCAATTAATCAAAGTGGCGGTCGCGTCTCGGGAGTCACTTTGAAAGATGGGACATTTGTTAGAGCCGAGATAGTCGTCGCAAATGCCGATGCATCCCAAGTTTATTCCTCACTAATTTCCGACTCTTTACCAACTTTGCGCAAACCGCGCAGAGAGTTATCCAGAGCGATTCCCTCACTATCCGGATTTTCGATTTATCTTGGCCTAGGGAGTAGCACTTCGGCAAAGCAACTTAAACACCATACAGTTCTCTTCCCTACCGATTATGACTCCGAATTTGATGCGATATTTTCGACTGGCACCCCAGTAGAGGACCCAACAATCTACATTTGCGCTCCCAAAGATCCCTTGATGGTCAAGGAAAGAGATGTGCAGGGTTGGTCTATTTTAGTTAACGCTCCACGACACTCAACCATAGGTAAAGGTTGGAATTGGAATGATCCAATATTCGCGCAAAAGTATGCACAAAAAATAATTGATCGAATTGAGGAACGTGGCTATGCCATCAAGAATCGTCTAATTCAAATGGATATTCGCACTCCAGCAGATTTGGAGAGAGAAGTAATGGCTCCTGGTGGTTCTATCTATGGAAGTTCGAGCAATGGAGCACGCGCTGCCTTCACTCGGACACGCAATCGCTCTCCCATAAATGGACTCTTCTGCGTCGGTGGTTCAGCCCATCCTGGCGGTGGATTGCCACTGGTAGGCATAAGTGCAGAAATTGTTGCTAGTGCAATTGGAAAGGCTTAGCAAGCTACTTCAAACTTCGGTGAGCAAATCCAATCACTAAAAGAAAACTCCAAAATTGCAAAGCCGTTCCTATAACTGCTATTCCTAAAACCCATTCATTTGAAAAAGAAAACTGCCACGCCAAAATCGCAACAAAAAGTAAACTCGCTCTTACGGGCCTCTCCGCTGGCGTTACAACCCCAACTCCATGCACTCCACTTGAACCCAAGCGGGCCCTGGCGTATTCCTGAAATGCCGCTAGCGCCCCCAACGTTAACACCCAGCCAAGAGGAACTCCCAATCGGAAGAACGCTACTAACCAGAGCGCCTCCGAGAGACGATCGGCAATAGCGTCGTATATAGCGCCCATCCGCGTAGCCCGGCCTTGCACAATCGCTAGGGCTCCGTCCAAACCATCACTTAGAAGCGATAACGCTAGAAAAAACCCGCTCCACCAGTTCGGGGAGAAAATCGAAGTTGCAATTGCAAAAACCAGACCTAGAATCGTTAGAGAATTTGGTGTGAATTTTAACTTCGTGAAAATCTTGGCCAATAGGTAGGAAACTCGCAACCAGTATCCAACGATCCCGCGAGTCGACGCAGTGCCATGTAATTCGCTCCAACTAACTGAGAATTTCTCAAACTGGGGAATCATTTTGTGAACCCTAAATTGGCGTAGATCTCTTGTGTGGCCCTTGAACTATTCATGGTGTAAAAATGCAATCCTGGTGCACCTGCTGCAACAAGGTCTTGACAAAGTAGAGTGGCGACTTCAACCCCTAGTGATTTTACAGCTTGCGGATCGGATTCCAATTTGATAAATCGCTCTTCGATTTCTTTTGGTATCGTAGTGCCACTAAGGCTAGACATGTGCAGCAATTGCTTAACTGAAGTTACGGGCAATATTCCAGGAATGATGGGTAGTTTGGATCCACGGGCTGCTAACCGATCCACAAGCGCAATCCATCTATTAACATCGAAAAAGAACTGAGTCGTGGCAAAAGTCGCCCCTAACTCTTCTTTTCGCAGCAGTACATCAACATCTAATTCAAAATTTCCCCGTGAAGCCGGATGGCCATCAGGAAAAGCAGCAACTCCTATCTGGAAATTGCCAGTTTCTGCCGCCAAGTGCACCAATTGGTCGGCGTGGCTAAATCCACCAGGCGTGGATATCCAAGCCGCACTGGGCCCTCCTTCTGGATCGCCGCGCAGAGCCAGGATGCTCCGGATTCCAGCTAAGTGGTAATTGCTTAAAATCTGACTTAATTCATCGCGGGTAGATCCAACACAGGTTAGGTGTGCCACAGTGGGAATCTTGGTCCGCTTCGTAATTTCTGAGGTGATTCGCGTTGTACGTTCTCTAGTTGATCCTCCGGCCCCGTACGTTACGGATACAAAGTCGGGAGCGTGGCTTTCTAAATCTGCGATCGTTGCCCAAAGGCGTTCTTCGCCAACAGCATCCTTAGGGGGGAAGAATTCGAAGGAAAAAGCGAGGTCTCCACTCTTTTCGCGCTTCATAAGGAGTGAGAGTACCGTTACTTTGTGAACCGAGTCCCCCAGCACGCTTTAGCCGATGTTCGAATTCGCGTGCAACGTGAATTGACCGATTTTCTGGCGACGCAGACCGCCTATCTAGCCGATATCGGTAGCGAATTAGTTCCAGTTGCCCAAGCAATAAATTCATTTTTGCTAGATGGTGGGAAGCGGTTGCGCCCCCTCTTTGCTTATTGCGGATACCTTGCGTCTGGAGGCGAAGATAGTGAGCCAATAGTTGCGGCGGTGGCAAGTTTGGAACTTCTGCAAGCCTGCGCTCTCATTCATGACGATCTCATGGATGCTTCCGACACCAGGAGAGGAAAGCCTTCCATACATCGTTGGTTTGAGGGCATCCATAAAAATGAAGAACTGTTAGGATCACCAATTCTCTACGGCTCATCTGCGGCGATCTTGTTGGGTGATTTAGCGTTGGTCTGGTCAGATCAAATGTTGCATCAAAGTGGAATCTCTAGCGAGGCACTAATTCGTACTTTATCTGTATACGATGAAATGCGCGTGGAATTAATGGCCGGGCAATTCTTAGACATTCATGAGCAAGCTCTATCTACGCAAAGTGTTGCCCGTTCATTGAAGATTGCTCGCTATAAGTCTGGAAAATACTCGATTGAGAGACCTTTGCATTTCGGTGCCAACTTGGCAACAGCAGACGGCAAGAGACTCGAAAAATATTTGGGCATTTTTTCAGAATTTGGACTTCCCCTGGGTGAAGCATTTCAATTGCGAGACGACTTGTTGGGAGTCTTTGGAGATCCTTCAGTTACTGGAAAACCCGCTGGCGACGATCTCCGAGAAGGAAAGCGCACCGTCTTGATGGCCATGACCGTAGACCGCGCAGATGAACGTCAAGAGGCAATCATTGACAAATTTTTTGGAGCAAATAATTTGAACCCAGAAGGTATCGCCCAATTGCAAGCGGTTATTACGGAAACTGGAGCAAAAGAGCACGTTGAAGAATTAATTGAGAAGTTGACTTCGACTGCACTCGATGCCCTCAACCGTGATGAAATCCAGCCGGGTCCGCATGCGCTTCTAACTGAATTGGCCCACACAGCGATCCGACGTTCACTCTGATGCCAGCCAGGGTAAAGGGTCCAACCCATCATGTAGTAATTGTTGGCGCTGGATTGGCCGGTTTGAGCGCCGCATTGCGATTAGCCGGCGCCGGGCGTTCCGTAACTGTTATTGAGCGTGAGAGCGTCCCCGGTGGTCGAAATGG
>JANXME010000215.1 GCA_025354785.1 Actinomycetes bacterium
TGATCTTGGGCTTTCTTAAATCTGCCCCAAAGTTTGGCATCGTCGCCCTTCTTGCCGCGCCCGGTCGCCTTCCAAAGATTCATTAGTGACTTAAAACGCCGCGCTGTTGCTACCCAGTCAGTGGAAGTTGCTAAAGTTTCAGCCTCTTTCACTAATTCGCCTTTCGCCGCGGCGACCGCAGCCTGTGCTGCATCCAGGGCTGCGAAATGGGTACGGCGCCTCTTATCGAATTTGTTTCTTGAAACCGAGAAACGCTTCCATAAATCTGCATCGATCTTCTTTTCCAGACGTGGCGCTGCTTTCCACTCATCTAACAGCACTTTCAATCGATCTCCTGTAGCTTTCCAACTTTCCGAAAGTGCAAGAGATTCTCCTTCTTGGACAATTTTCTCTTTGGCTGCAAGTAGCTCTTGGCGTTTTAATTCTTTGGCGGCACTTTCAGATGCTTTCTTGGCTTCGTAGGCGCCACGTGTGTCTTCGACCAGAAGAGGAATTTGTTCCAATGAAGCGTCCAGCGCAACTAAATCTCCAACGCCATTTAACTGCTTGATTTGATTTCTCAATCGGTTTATTGCGACGCTGGCATCGGATGGAACCATCGCCCCACTTCGAACTCGCGCTGCCAAAAGAGCTACTTCAGATGCAAGGACTTCGAATTTCCTAACGAAGTAGGCCAGCGCCTCTTCCGCGCTTTTGCCGGGGTACGAGCCCACAGCCTTTTCGCCTTCGGGAGTTCTCACATATACGGTGCCATCTTCGCTAACTCGCCCAAATTGAGCGGGGTCTCCAATTAGCGCTGAAGCCGCACTCGGAGTTGGAAGTACCGGAGAGAGTTCGGACATGTAGTTCTCCTTTCAGCGCGGTTGGCTCAACTACCCACATAGTTGACCGTCGCTATCGGCGTGCATTGGTCTGGCCCAGTTGCCCGACCTTGAAGTTAAAGCTTGTTCCTTAAGTAAAAGGTACCCTGTAACCCCGCTTAGGTGGAAATGGAGATTGTGTGCTCATTGCATCCTTTGTGGCGCCGATTGCCAGCGCTAATTGCTGGTTTTTAGCTAGTGGGCCCGGCCAGGAGTGCGTGATCGTCGATCCCGGAGGACCTGATGTCTCCTGGCAAATTACTCAACTCTGCCTTGAATATGAATTAAAGCCGGTCGCGGTCCTGATAACCCACGGGCATATTGATCACACTTTTTCAGTCTTACCCACCTGCGATGGCTATGCGATTCCGGCCTTTATACATAGCGAGGATCGGATCCTTTTGACTCACCCAGAGCGAGCGCTTAGCCCACTCTTTGCTGCGACATTAGAGGGAAGCACCTTCGTGGAACCGACGGATGTAAGAGAATTGCGCAATGGCGAACTATTGGAAATTGTTGGTATGAAAATTTCAGCCATACACGCTCCGGGGCATACTCGTGGCTCACTCCTTTATCATTTTGACGATGGCTCCGGGGATCAGGCCATGGTTAGCGGGGATGTTCTTTTCGCTGGATCTATTGGTCGGACAGATCTTCCGAGCGGCTCGGCGGTAGATATGGAGAACACGCTTAGAAAGAAAATTTTGCCACTTCCGGATTCCCTACGAGTACTCCCAGGGCACGGGCCCGAGACCACAATCGGGCGGGAAAAACTGGTAAATCCCTTTCTCAAAGATATTAGGAGTAATAAATGAGATATCAAGCGCCAAAGGGAGTAAGTGAATATTTTCCACCTAGATCTCAATCATTTGAGTGGATTAGAGAAACTCTCTTGACTCCAATTCGTCAAGCGGGCTATCAACTTCTGGAGTTACCCATATTCGAAGATACTGAATTGTTCGCTCGTGGAGTGGGTGCCTCCACAGATGTAGTGAATAAAGAGATGTACACCTTCGAAGATCGAGGCGGCAGATCAATAACACTGCGACCCGAAGGGACCGTTGGCGCTTTGCGTAGTGTGATTGAACATGGTTTAGATAGAGGCTCTCTACCAGCAAAATTTTTCTATAGCGGGCAATTCTTTCGTGCGGAAAGACCGCAAGCGGGCAGATATCGACAGTTTTACTCTGTAGGTATAGAAGCAATCGGCTCGGATGACCCAGCGCTAGATGCAGAAGTAATAGCAATTGCGTATTCCGGATTTCGAGCATTGGGGCTGAAAGCCTTTCATCTGGAGATTACTTCCCTGGGAGATAAGGCATCTCGGGCTGCACACCGAATTGATCTTGTGAAATTTATCTCTGCTCTAGATCTGGATAAGTCAACTATAGATCGCGCAGAGATTAATCCGTTGCGTCTATTCGATGACAAGCGCGCCGAGATTAAGGAACTTATGTTGCAGGCGCCAATCTTGCTTGATTACCTATCCCCGGAATCGCTAGCCAATTTTGAGCAGGTTCAGGGATTTCTAAATACTCTTGAAATCCCTTTTCGTATTAATCCTCGCATGGTTCGCGGATTGGATTATTACACAGGCACAACTTTTGAGTTTGTCCACGAAATGCTGGGCGCTCAATCTGGGATTGGGGGAGGTGGGCGCTACGACGGCCTGATGGAGGAAATCGGGGGCAGAGATATCACCGGGATTGGCTTTGGTTTAGGGATAGATCGTGCACTTTTAGCGGCAGAGGCAGAAGGGGTGGTAGATACATCAGTTTTTTTAACTGACCTCTTAGTTATTCCAATGGGAGGCGACGCCAAATCCTTTGCTATGCGATTGGCTCGTGATTTACGCCCGTATAATCTCACCGTCGAAATTAGCTTTGGAGATCGTTCCGTTAAATCAGCGATGAAAGCCGCTGATAAGGGCGGGGTAAAATATGTAATTGTCATTGGGGATGCTGAATTGTCCTCTGGATTGGTAGAAATAAAGCAAATGAGCACGGGGACACTGACCTCAAGTACTCTAACCTCCTTGGTGGAAACTTTGATAGAAACCCTGTCAGCCACAATTCGGTAAGTCGTTTGGAGATTCAATGTTGAGGACCCATGGAGCCGGAACTCTCAGGAGTTCTGATATCGGAAAGACCATCACTCTCACAGGATGGGTGGCGAGACGTCGAGATCATGGTGGAGTGGCCTTTATCGATCTGCGGGATGCAACGGGATCAATTCAGGTAGTTATCCGAGACGAGGCGATCGCCGGCGCCCTTCGTGCCGAGTGGTGTTTAAAAATCACTGGTGAAGTTTTGGCTCGCCCCAGTGGAAATGAAAATGAGAGTATTTTGACCGGAGATATCGAAGTGATGGGCGATGAGGTTGAAGTGCTTAGCGAATCAGCCCCTTTGCCATTTCCCATCGATAGCGGTGACGACAAGGAAATAAATGAGGAAGTACGGTTGCGTTATCGATACTTAGATCTGCGCCGGGAGCGCCCGGCACACAATTTGAGGTTGCGTTCAAAGGTGACGGCGGCCATTCGCAAGATTATGGACGAGGCGGATTTTCTAGATATTGAAACTCCTTACCTAACCCGCTCCACGCCTGAGGGCGCGCGCGACTTTTTGGTCCCTGTGCGGTTGCAACCGGGGAGTTGGTATGCCCTTCCGCAATCCCCACAACTTTTTAAGCAACTCCTTATGGTCGCGGGTTTTGAAAAATATTATCAAATTGCGCGTTGTTTCCGAGACGAAGATTCTAGAGCAGACCGCCAGCCAGAGTTCACACAATTAGATATCGAGATGTCATTCATTGATCAGGAAGACATTGTTGCCCTCGCTGAAAAGATTTTAATCAAAATCTGGAAAGATATCGCAAATTTCGACATCCCACTTCCAATTCGCCGCATGACTTATGCCGATGCGATGAAGAATTATGGCTCCGATAAACCGGATTTACGTTTTGGCTACCCGTTAACTGATATGACCTCGCATTTCGCGACAACCCAGTTTCGTGTTTTTCAAGCGCCCTATGTGGGTGCTGTTGTTATGCCGGGTGGTGCCACGTCTGCACGCCGCGAGTTAGACGGATGGCAGGAATGGGCAAAGACTCGAGGGGCCAAAGGTTTGGCATACATCCTTGTAAATTCCGATGGCTCCCTGGGTGGCCCAGTTGCTAAAAATTTATCGGAAAGTGAATTAGCCGGGGTTGCAACGGCAGCCGGAGCAGCTCCTGGAGATGCAATCTTTTTTGCAGCAGGTGAGAGGACCGCTTCGAGGCCCTTCTAGGCGCGGTGCGATTGGAAATTGGCAAACGTTGCCAATTGATACCGGCGGACAAATGGGAGTTTCTCTGGGTGGTTGATGCGCCTATGTTTGCACCGACGGACAATGGTGGTTGGACCGCAGTGCACCATCCCTTTACCGGACCTAAACCAGAATTTGCCGATACTTTTGCTAGCGATCCTGGGGCTGCTTTGGCTTACGCCTATGACATTGTGCTCAATGGCAATGAACTTGGAGGGGGCTCGATTCGAATTCATGATCGTGAGATGCAAAAGCGGGTCTTTGACGTGATTGGCCTCAGCGAAGATGAAGCGGCAAGTAAATTTGGTTTCCTATTAGAGGCATTCAATTTTGGACCACCGCCACACGGCGGCATCGCCTTTGGGCTCGATCGCGTCTGCGCCTTGCTTACCAACTCAGATTCGATCCGCGAAGTGATTGCATTTCCAAAAACTGCCAGCGGCGCTGACCCCCTGACAGGCGCCCCATCTCCGATTACGATTGCCCAACGTCGAGAGAGCGGCATTGATGTCAAGAGCGATAAACCAGCCAAATAGATGAATAAGTATCTGAGGTCATGCGCGCCTGCCCTAGCCGCCCTTATTCTGCTAACGAGTTGCGGTGCGCCGTCCCAGAAATATTCTGCATCCAAAAGCGAAGGCGTTTTCTTCACCGTCCCAAATTCATGGATAAAGATGCCGATGAAAGTCTTAAACGCATTGGAGGCAGCATCGGGAGTTGATGGGGCTGCCGAAAAATTATCACTGGTTAAATGGCAGGAAGCATATTCATTAAATTCGTCGGTACCGCCGAAATTAATATTTAGTTTGGAGCCACCGAAAGTCCCG
>JANXME010000246.1 GCA_025354785.1 Actinomycetes bacterium
GCCTCACCCCAAAAAAGGGGGGAGGCCCTTTGATTCCAACTCTGCAAATATCTCTTGAACGATTGCATCTTTCATTTCTAGCTCCTAATTGGGAAGTTTGACAACAATGGCTTTTGCCCCCGAAAGAACGCCAACGCCATAGGCGGCATACACTTCGATGCGATCGGTTCCCTTCGCATCTCGTATCGGAACAGAACAAGTGAAAGCGTTTGGCTTGGTTTTGCAGGTAGTGATCAATGAGCCGTTTGCGTAGAACTCGCCTACCGTATACCAACTGATTATTTTGCCGGCCACTGCTACAGGCGCTTCCCAACTCACTCTTACTGTTTTTCCGCTAAGCACGGCTTTAACCAACGCAGGTGGAGGTAGTTTTGTCGTTGAGTTAGCCGTTGGATTTTTGGATGGAGGCGGAGAAGCACTTGGAGTTGGACTCTTAGTAACGCCTGGATTAGCAGTGAAGGCAGATCCCGCTATCACTGAGAATCGTGGTGATGAAGGATAACTAGATCCAAGAGATGAGACCGTTCTTACTTGCACGTAATAGGTGGTCCCTAATTTAAGCCCAACCACTAAGCAGGATTTCGCAGATGCTGGATCTGCGTTGCAGTAGAACTTGTAGGCTCCAGCAGAAATCTCAGGGCTAGTAAACACCTCTGCGGAATACCAAGCGAACTGTCCGGTTCCAAGGTTCGTAGTCGGGGTCCAAGATATTGTCACACGCCCCTGTGCATCACTGGAGGCACTTACGTTGGTCGGCGGCGAGCCCGCTGCTCCAGGCGAGACAGTTCTCATTGCACTGGGCTCACTTGAACCTGCGCTATTTGTCGCGATCACATCGACGTAGTAACTCGTACCCGCCATCAGTCCAGTAATTACGCAACCCAAGTCAGCAGTTTTACTTGTGCAAATACTGGCGACGTTGTTGGAGGCGGAATCGTCCACACTCTTGCCATGTACGTTAGAGATTCGCCACCGTTTGAGCTCGGTACATCCCAGGTGACTGCCACTTGAGTAGGCCCCGCCATCGCATCCACATACTGCGGAACAGAAGGCAGCGACGCCGCGCTCACGGGTGAGATCAGAACTATGCCCAGCGAAGCTACCAATATGGTTAGAAAAATTAGATTGCCGCGACGGTGTAATTATCGAACCGGAGTGTGGAGATTCCTCATTCTTAGCACCTTCTTAGTGATAATCCTGACAAGGATTCGCTTTTGATGATACAACTTGCACGCCGATATCTTGTAGAAAGAATTAGGGACTGACGCTACTTTTTGCGCTTTGGTTGGATCCGCAAACTCTTGCGCAAGCAAAATCTATTGCTGAGCGTGCCGCGTTTCGACCAATGACCGACCGCCCACCCCTGATGTTTTAAGTGAGGATGGGCGGTCGGCAACTATGACCTATTTGGATGCGCCAATTTCCTTGGCGCCTGGCACTTCTAATAAAGAGCCCGTGGCGACGTCATACACGTATCCATAGATTGGAATATTGGCGGGCACCAAAGAATGACGGCGAATCCGAGAGACATCGTCTAGAACTGCCTTATTTCTATCTGAAATAGTGAGCCAATCGATATAGGCGCCATCTTCAGATCCTGGACCTTTTCCAACATCATAGAAGCCATCAGCTCCGAGGGCGGCTGTTTCCAGGCTTTTTGAGAGCAATCCACGTATGGACTCATCTGTAAAGAACTCCATGCCGCAATTCGAATGATGAATGACAAACCATTCCTTCGTGCCTAGCAATTTGTACGAAATTATCAAGGATCTAATTGCGTCATCACTTGCCCGGCCGCCCGCATTTCTAATGACGTGCGCATCGCCTTCGGAGAGTCCAGCATATTTTGCAGGATCCAAACGTGCATCCATGCACGTCAATATTGCGAATTGTCGCGCTGGTGGTAAAGCAAGCGTGCTCTTGTCTCCAAAGGAATCAACATATTTTGCGTTTGCTTTTAGAACTTCATTTAATACTGACATATTCTCTCCGTCACAATTAGTTTATTTAACGCTGACTTCTGACAGGCAAAAAGATAACTCACCAAATAATGAAAGAGAAGTCAAGAAAGTCTTTCAAGTGCGAATTACATGCAGGCGAGAAAATCAATACCTGCGAAAGTGCGGCATCGCCTATGCGAAGGATTTTGGATCTGCTACTAAACCTTGCTTCACCAACTCCACCCATAGCTCATCAGGAATGACTTTACTAAACCTAACTACATTTTCCTGAACTTGTACCCCATTTCGTCCACCTAAAACCACCGAACAAACTGCAGGATGTAGTTGGACATACGCGAGCGCCGCCTCTGGAAGGGTGACCCCAAATTGCTCGCAGATATCTGCAATGTGATTGACTCGAACCAAGACTTCCTCTGGCGCAGGAACATAGTTGTAATTTGAAGTTGAAGAAGGACGGTTTTTGCTAAGTAAGCCCGAGTTGTAAACGCCGACATTCACTATGCCGACGTTGCGCTCGATCGCCGCCGGCAAAAGTTCGGTAAGGGCTTCCTGCTCTAATAACGTAAAACGGCCTGCCAGCATGACCAAATCGATATCGGTCTGTTTCACAAATTTGGTAAGCATTTCGT
>JANXME010000271.1 GCA_025354785.1 Actinomycetes bacterium
CGTAGAACATATGGGTCGACACCCAATTGGCGAAGGGCTTGATCCAAATCCGCGTTTTCTTGCAGAAAAAATTGTCGAGCAAGATGCGCTGGCCATGGGAGCCACTGCCGAGCGGCTCCACGACCGTTTTCCGCATTTGACAAAATTGCGAGCAGATCAATATGCATTTAATTCTCAACGCAAAACTGCCGCCGCCTACGAAGCGGGCAAAATTCAACGAGATTTAATCCCCGTCGCCACTCGCAGTTCCGAACTTGGATGGGGAATGGCGACGGTCGACGAACCTCCTCGCCCTACGACAACCATGGAAGGGCTAGCAGGCCTAAAGACGCCTTTTCGACCTGCGGGCCGAGTGACAGCTGGAAATTCTTCTGGGCTAAATGATGGGGCAACGGCGGCGGTTTTGGCCAGTGAAGAAAAAGCTAATGAATTGGGCCTGGGCGTCAAGGCCCGATTAGTTTCCTTTGCATTCGCAGGAGTAGAACCGGAGGTGATGGGATTTGGTCCAGTGCCTTCCACCATTAAAGCCCTACAAAAAGCAGGTCTTTCTATCTCTGATATCGGCTTAATCGAAATCAACGAAGCTTTCGCCATCCAAGTTTTATCATTTCTAGACCATTTTGGAATGGCCGACGATGACGCACGAGTAAATTTATTTGGCGGGGCTATCGCAGTTGGTCACCCGCTCGCATCCTCTGGCGTTCGTCTAATCCTCAATCTAACTCGTGGATTCGAAGAGCGCCCTGAGGTGCGATATGGAATTACGACAATGTGCATTGGCCTTGGCATGGGTGGCACCGTCATTTGGGAAAATCCAAATTGGAAGGGTGGCAAATAAGCGTGGAAGCAAAATCGATTGAGCTACCAGCGGGGGCTTCGGAAGAAGTTGTAACAGCGGCACTAGTTCGAGATGTAGATATGCAGGCTTTCGGATATCGAGGAAATCTGACTTTGATCACCCTGGATAATGGACTAGACCACAATCGACCCAATACCTTCGGGTCCAAATCTTTACTCGCTTTGGATGCCGCTATTACAGAAGCGCTCTCGCGAAAGCCCGCTGCCATTGCAATCACGGGAAAGCCTTTCATCTTTGTAGCCGGGGCCGATTTCTCCGCTTTAGCCTTTATCTCCAAGCGCTCGCAATCGATTGAAATTGGAAAATTGGGCCACGATGTTTTCCGACGTCTCAATGAAAGTGGAATTCCCACCTTTGCTTTCATCAATGGTTTGGCGCTAGGCGGCGGATTAGAAGTTGCATTGCATTGCGATTACCGAACATTGGCAAGTACGGCTCAAATTGGATTACCTGAAGTTTTCCTCGGACTCGTTCCTGGTTGGGGCGGGGCCACAATTTTGCCTAAACTCATCGGCCCCGAGAACGCAATCCAAGTAATTATGTTGAACCCTTTAAATAACAACACCATGTTGAAGTCAAAGGATGCTCTCTCATTGGGCGTAGTGGATGCGGTGTATGCGCCGGCCGATTTCCTTGAACGTTCCGTAGCATTTGCCGCCCAGATTCTCTCTGGGAGCAAAAAGATTGAACGCAAAGATTTTGCCAACGACTCGGCATGGGAGAGCGCTCTAGCGGGGGGTAAAGCGGCGGCTCTCAAGAAATATGGGGGCGCAGATATTGACGCACCGCGGCGTGCTCTGGAATTAATCTCGGCCGCCCGCACCGCTTCGCGCGGAGCAGGTTTTGATGCAGAAGACCAAGCGCTGGCTGATTTAACGATGAGCGACTCGCTGCGCGCCTCCCTCTATGCATTTAATTTGATCCAGAAAAAGCGCAAAAAAGTCGAAGGGGCTCCAAAGTCCGCTCTGGCCCGTAAGGTAAGCAAAGTCGGTGTCGTAGGCGCCGGATTAATGGCTTCTCAACTTGCCCTAATTTTGGTTAGAAATTTGAAATGCCCGGTTGTGATGACGGACTTGGATCAAGCCCGCGTTGATAAAGGCGTCGCTTGGGTGCACGCCGAGATAGCCAAGCTCGTGGAGAAGAAGAGGATGCACCCTGAGGCAGCGGGTCGAATTGCCGCCTTGGTAACAGGCTCTGTCGACCAATCGGCCTTTATCGGAGCCGATTTTGTCATTGAAGCGATATTTGAAGAGCTCTCACTTAAGCAGGAGCTCTTTAAGAAATTGGAGACCATCCTCTCTCCTGAATGTATTTTTGCCACTAATACATCCTCGCTCTCGGTAGAAGCGATGGCCAA
>JANXME010000288.1 GCA_025354785.1 Actinomycetes bacterium
GCACCAAAAGAGAAGGCTGCCGTTGCGATGATGGCGACAAATTGCTTGCCCAGCAATGAGAAAGATCCGTGATGCAGGAGACCAAGTCCGCCAGCTTGATTTGCGGCCGTGGTTGCGAGGAAGCCGATAGAAAGCATTCCCAGTATTCCGCCAATGCCATGTACACCAACGACATCTAGGGAATCGTCGTAACCCAATTTATATTTGCGAGAAACTGCAAATGCAGCCAGTGGTCCGGCGATCACTCCAACTATTAGTGCTCCCAGGGGGGTGACGAATCCGCAAGCCGGGGTGATGGCTACTGCTCCAGCAATCGCACCTGAGGCAACGCCAAGAGTTGTGGATTTTCCTTCTCTTATTTTTTCGTAAACGATCCATGACATCGCCGCCGCCGCGGTTGCGATTTGGGTATTTATCATTGCGGTTGCAGCAACGGAACCGGCTGATAGCGCGCTACCTGCGTTGAAACCAAACCAACCGAACCAGAGCATTCCGGCGCCAAGCAGAACAAGTGGCATATTGTGGGGACGCATCGGATCACGGCGAAAACCATTACGTTTTCCAATCACAATTGCCAGGGCCAGAGCAGAGGCCCCGGAATTTATTTCAACCACGGTGCCACCTGCAAAATCGAGGGCGCCAAGGCGGTCGACGATCCATCCACCATTTCCGTTCTGCGATGCAAAAGCCCAATGTGCGATTGGGATATAGACCAAAGTAATCCAAACTCCAACGAAGAGAACCCAGGAACCATATTTAGCGCGGTCGGCGATAGCGCCAGATATCAATGCGATCGTGACAATGGCAAAAGTAAGTTGAAACATCGCGAAAGCCAGTGTTGGAATCTGATGTCCTGGGGCGCCCACTGTCTGGTTCATCGCCTTGGATAGTCCAACTTGCGAGAAATCTCCAATTAAACCGCTTCCGTTATCTGGTCCAAATGCGAGGGAATATCCGTAGAGAACCCAAATAACGGTGGTGACTCCAATAGCGGCAAATGACATCATCATCATGTTCAGCACGCTCTTGGATCTCACCATGCCGCCGTAGAAGATTGCCAAACCTGGGGTCATAAAAAGGACCAGCGCTCCGCTGGCCAG
>JANXME010000297.1 GCA_025354785.1 Actinomycetes bacterium
CTGGCCAGAACTTCTTCCTTGACAACGGGAATTCTTTCGCGAATCGCTTGTTCGGCATTGATTCGAAATTCGGCTTGCGTCCATCTCGACGAGGCGACCCCAAAGACCGAGATTTCTAACTCGCCCGCTTCTTCCATTTCATAGAGCGCAGGGAAAAGTTTCTTCCTGGCCAAATCTCCAGTGGCACCAAATAGCACTAAAGAATCAGCGCGCATTATTTAAGACTTCTTCGATTGCTCGGTATGGCCGCCGAATTTGTAGCGCATAGCACTGAGAATCTTGTTCGAGTAATCATCGTTGTCGCGTGATGCAAAACGAGAATATAGGGCAGCGCTCAAAACTGGAGCTGGAACACCGGATTCGATTGCCGCTTGTACCGTCCAGCGACCTTCCCCGCTATCGCTGACCGAGGTGGAGTAACCGTCTAGCGTTGGATTTTCTTCTAGAGCCTCTGCAGTTAGATCCAGTAGCCAGGAAGCCACGACGCTGCCACGTCGCCAAACTTGAGTTATTTCGGCGATGTCCAAATCGAATGCTGGCTCTGCCCTTTTTGCGGCATCAAGAATCCCCAAACCTTCAGCGAAGGCTGCCATCATGCCGTATTCGATTCCATTATGAATCATTTTTACAAAATGCCCGGCTCCTACTGGTCCGCAATGGAAGTACCCAGCCTCGCTCGGCGCTGGAACGCCATTCCTACCTGGAGTTCTCTCTGCACCTTCGACACCAGGAGCCAATGCTTGGAAAATGGGCGTAAGCGCTTCCACTACTTTTTGGTCACCACCGATCATTAGGCTGTAACCGCGCTCCAAGCCGTAGATGCCTCCGCTGGTCCCAACATCGACAAAGTTGATTCCCTTTTTCGACAGCAGTTCGGCATTTGCCTGGTCATTTCGGTAATTGCTATTGCCACCGTCAATGATTGTGTCCCCCGGACTTAATTGAGAAGACAATTGCAAAATCGTTTCATCGCTTACCGTGGCTGGCACCATCACCCACACAGTTCGAGGCGCCGCTATTTTCCCTACGAAATCCGAGTAGTTCAAAGCCGGCGTTGCACCCTCCTTTGAAAGAGTTTCTACCGCTGCAGAATCGAGGTCATAAACGACCGAAGAAATCTGGGATCGAGCCAGCCTTCGAACCAAATTGGCTCCCATACGTCCCAAGCCCACCATGCCGAAATTAACGGTTCCACTCTGGGACATCTCACACCTCGCTTGGTTAGGTAAATGAATTCTAGTGGCTTGCAGCGCTCATTCAAATTTTTTTGCTTGGAAAGCGCTACGTGACATTTCATAAATGTCCTCTGGCCCATCTTCTTCATCAATCTGCTGACCTTTAAGAGTAAAACCAAAATAACGAATAACGGAGATTGAAGGACCATTGGCCGGACTCACTGTGTATCTGAGAGTGTTGACTTCGGGACTTTCCAATACCCAACGCCACATTCCTAACAGGGCTTCCTTAGCAAACCCACGAATTTGAAATTTCTGATTGATCCCCAAACCAATTTCAATCATTCCACTTTCGTCAGGTGCCCCGTGAAAACTCGTGCTTCCAATAATTTCGCTACTTTCTTTCAAGACTATCCATCTCACAAACCATTTATTCAAGGCTGGATCGATCTTTACTTGTGGGACGCGCCATCCAAGAGGCCCTTTATTGTCCATGAGTTCTCGATGGGTGTTTCTAAATGGCTTATCCTCATAGATTGAGAGGTTCTCGGGATCCTCAAATAACTCAATGAGATCCAGCGAGCAGATATGGTGGAGCTCCAGCCTTGGGGTGTAAATAATCGGCTCTTCCCTAGTCCATTCGTTCACGGCTCAACCTTAACTTGGCAGATGAGCACCTTGGGAGATTATTAAATTGGTTTGGCTATAGATTTACTCTTATGAACCCGAGGAGTTACGCCTTGCGCCTCGTTCTTGCCGTAACTTCAAAGAGCGCCCTCTTGGAAATAAATGGCCTCCCCAGCGCAATTCGGGCAATCAATGGCCTTCGAATATTCTGGCCGACCCTTCCCTTAACAATTGCGGTCTCGCCAGAAAACTCGCCTGCAATCTCAAGTTTATTGAAAGAAAAGAAGATCGCTCACGAACTCCTAATTTGTCAGCCCACAGAACCCGCTGATCTGCTCCGAGTTCTACTGCCCGAGAGCGCCGGCGCGGACGCTTTTGTCATACATGATGCTTCGAGGCCACTCACTCATCCTGACACTTTTGTGCGATTGGTCTCGTCTTTGCAAAACGGAGCAGATGCGGTGCGACCTTCGACATCTTTCACCGAAACTCTAAAGATTGTGGAACCCACAGGGTTAATTCGCCAGACATTGGATCGATCATCGGTTCGACGCATTTCCACGCCCGAAATTATTCGCACATCGGCCCTGGATAAAGATGGCGAAGGCACCGATTGGTTTTTGCCACTTTTGAAGGGGTCGCACATCGAGCATATTGAAGGATCCCCGGATGGCTTAAGGATTGACTCTCCAGCCGAAAGAGATCTTTTGGAGTCGTTTTTGCATTGGCGTCAATTAAATAACTAACTGCTACTTGAATAGCTCTTTTACTTCATTCCAAAATTTTCGGGGTTGACCTACTGCTTGTTTTGGGAACCCCCAAAAAACTGCGCGCGGCGATTTCCAAAAGCGACGCCACAGCCGAAAGGGCTTAGTGACAATTCGATGTTCCAAGTCCCTCACATAATGAATTCGCAAATCCGCTGGCTCATGTCTGACTTGGGTTTGACAAGTTTCACAAGTGGATGAAACAAGTAGTCGTCCAGCGTAGACCAGAGTGTGGAGAGTCTCTTGATCACAGTGGGCACAATGCAATTCGGCGCTCATTATTTCGGCGCTCATTCTCGATACCCTCGCATTTCTAGTACATGCTCAGCAATCACCAAATCTTGCGGATAAGTAATTTTAACATTATGAACTTCGCCTTCCACCGCTACACATTCAATTTCTGGGCAGTACCTCTCCATGCACGCTGCGGTATCTGTACCAATGAATTTCTCCTCATTTGCTTGCCTATATGCGATTAGCAGGTCTTGAGCCCGAAAAGCTTGGGGGGTCTGCACTCTCATAATTCGCTCCACTCCCCGAACGTCGATCTCCAACGGATTCACGCTTATGGCTGGAAGTGCTCCACCATTTAGAAGAGCGTTTTGAGCTATCTCGCGAAAGAGCGAGCTCGTGGCAAGGGGGCGAGCGCCGTCGTGTATGAGCACCACATTGATACTTCCATCCTCAATAGCGGGCGCCAGTTGCAGGAGCGCGTTGTACTCTGACCCGTGCCGGGTTTCACCACCCAGAACAAATTCAACGCTGATTTCACTTGCTTCGCGCTCCATTACTTGGCGAGCCAAATCTACATCCGACGGATTTAACACAAGTATGGTCCTACAGCCAGGAAAACTTTTTACCGCATTGGCAAGGGAGCGAGAAATTATGCGGCGCCCACTCAATGGCAGCCAGACCTTGTTTATGGCATGGCCAAAGCGTGAACCACTGCCGGCAGCCAACACAACAACCGCCACCTTTAACTCAACTGTCACGCTGGCCATATATCGAGTTTCCTAAAGCGCCACTTTGGAGAAGGCACCCTAGTTAGGGGCGTAGGTCAGGTTCAAATTATCTTGCAACCTGCGAAGTTGAACAATCAAACTCGATTCATTGAGTTG
>JANXME010000024.1 GCA_025354785.1 Actinomycetes bacterium
TGAACTATGGTCGCAAACGGTCGGCGGCAAGAAGCGCGATCCCGAAGGGTTAGTTGGCGTAGTGGGCGTGGCTCGCGTTTCGGGGCAGGCAATTGCCAGTCACTCCCTGAGTACGGCAGAACGCGTTGGCACTTTCATAATGATTATTGCTAGCCTAAATATTTTTGTTGGCATATTTAATGTATTGCCCATCTTGCCTTTAGATGGTGGTCATATGGCAGTGGCGATTGCTGATGAAATTCGCGCCTTCTACGCGCGATTGCGGGGCAGGGCAAGACCGGCACCGATTGACGTTGCCGTTCTTACGCCGATAACAATGGTGGTATTTCTCTTGCTCGCCGGACTTACCTTGCTCCTGCTTGTGGCTGATATCGTGAATCCAGTCACCTTAAATTTGTAAATTGACTTGGTCCAGATAAGGCAGAATTGAGCAATGGTTGATCTGGGAATGCCCGCCGCGCCACCGCCTACCTTGGCACCGCGTCGAAAAACTAAGCAGTTACAGGTTGGCAGCGTTGCAGTCGGCGGAAACGCTCCCGTGAGTGTTCAATCCATGTGTACGACTCTGACTTCAGATGTTAATTCCACGTTGCAACAAATCGCAGAGTTAACCGCTTCAGGTTGTCAGATCGTGCGCGTAGCGGTGCCCAGTCAAGATGATGCTGACGCGCTCGCGCAGATCGCTAAGAAATCACAAATACCAGTAATTGCCGATATTCATTTTCAACCCAAGTACATTTTCGCCGCTATTGATGCCGGTTGCGCTGCTGTGCGCGTCAATCCTGGAAATATCAAGCAATTTGATGACAAGGTCAAGGAAGTCGCAAAGGCGGCAGGCGATGCTGGCATTCCGATTCGTATTGGAGTCAACGCAGGTTCATTGGATCCACGTCTCCTGGCGAAATACGGAAAGGCCACGCCAGAAGCCCTTGTTGAATCTGCCTTATGGGAATGTTCGTTATTTGAAGAGCATGGCTTTACCGATATTAAAATTTCTGTAAAACACCACGATCCCGTCACGATGGTGAGCGCTTACCGCCTACTTTCACAAAAATGTGATTACCCACTTCACCTAGGGGTGACGGAGGCCGGACCACTCTTTCAAGGGACTATTAAATCTGCGACTGCATTTGGAATTTTGCTGGCCGAAGGAATCGGGGACACGATTCGCGTTTCACTCTCGGCTCCACCGGTTGAAGAAGTCAAGGTTGGTATTTCAATTTTAGAGTCGCTTAATTTGCGTCAACGCAAACTCGAGATCGTCTCTTGCCCATCTTGCGGGCGCGCCCAGGTAGATGTTTATACCTTGGCTGAGAAAGTACAGGCGGGGTTGGAAGGTATGACAGTTCCACTTCGCGTGGCAGTCATGGGATGCGTTGTAAATGGCCCGGGGGAGGCGCGAGAAGCTGACTTGGGTGTGGCATCGGGAAATGGAAAAGGTCAGATTTTTGTAAAGGGCCAGGTAATAAAAACCGTTCCCGAAGCAATGATCGTGGAAACGCTAATAGAAGAGGCCATGCGTTTGGCCGAAGAGATGGAAGCGGCCGGGGTTGAATCCGGTGCGCCCAGCGTTGACGTTCGCTAAATTCACTTAAAGCGGCTCCGAGGGCGCGTCAGGTAGGCTCGCCTCTATGTTGAAGATGTCCACGCTTTTCTTGCGCACTTTGCGCGATGATCCAGCCGATGCTGAGGTGGCCAGCCATCGTTTGCTGGTGCGCGCCGGATATGTGCGCCGGGTTGCAGCGGGGATTTACTCCTGGTTGCCATTGGGCTACATAACTTTGCGAAATATCGAACGCGTGGTTCGAGCCGAAATGGATGCGGCGGGCTTTCAGGAAGTTCATTTCCCTGCCCTTCTGCCGCGCGAAGCCTATGAGCAGTCGAATCGTTGGACTGAATATGGACCAGACCTTTTCCGTTTGAAGGATAGAAAAGGTGGGGACTACCTGCTGGCTCCAACCCATGAAGAAATGTTTACTTTGATGGTTAAGTCGGAATACTCCTCGTACAAGGATTTGCCACTATCGATCTATCAAATACAGACCAAGTATCGCGATGAGCCACGCCCACGTAGCGGCATTATTCGGGGACGCGAATTTCTTATGAAAGATTCTTACTCTTTTGATTTAACGGATGAGGGCTTGGAAGCGTCCTACAACGCTCATCGCGCTGCATACATTAAGACCTTTGATCGACTTGGCATGAAGTACAACATTGTTAGCGCAATGTCTGGGGCGATGGGCGGATCCCGCTCTGAAGAATTTTTAGCCCCTTGCGCCACAGGTGAAGACACTTATGTGCTCTGTGAAAAGTGTGGATATGCAGCAAATGTTGAAGCTATGCAGACTGTTGTGGCAAGCGTCGATGAATCTGCGATCGAGGCGATGCAAATAATCGACACCCCAAATACTCCGACTATTGATTCGCTAGTTGAAGTATTGAACGCAAATTATGGCGGTGGATTTAGCGCTTCAGACACGCTGAAGAATGTTCTTCTCGTGGCAGATGGAAAGAATATTTCTGTTCTCGTGCCAGGAGATCGCGAGGTCGACCTCAAGCGTCTGCAAGCAAATATGCCAGGCGTATTAGAGTTGCGACTATTTGAAGATGCCGATTTCGCTAAGAATCCAAAGTTAGTTAAGGGGTATGTGGGCCCACAAGACGCTCAAACGCTGGGTCTTGCACTATATGCAGATCCACGCATTGCTTTAGGAACTTCTTGGGTAACCGGAGCTAATAAGTCGGGGCAACATGCCCTGCGCGTTGTGAATGGACGAGATTTCAAAGTAGATACTTACGTCGAATCGGCAGAAGTGCGACAAGGTGATGCGTGCCCACAGTGTTCAACCCCAGTGGTGATTGATAGAGCCATTGAAATCGGCCACATTTTCCAACTTGGGAGAAAATACGCCCAGGCGTTGGGCCTGACCGTTCTAGATCGCGATGGGAAGCCACAAGTTGTCACGATGGGCTCATATGGCATCGGTGTTTCGCGAGCGGTCGCGGCCATAGCAGAACAAACACATGATGACCTCGGTCTTTGCTGGCCAGAGGAGATTGCTCCAGCCCAAATCCATATCGTTGCCACCGGAAAAGAAGATCTGCCATTTGATACCGCTTTGAAACTTGCCGAGGAGTTGGAGAAGATGGGCAAGCGAGTCATGCTCGATGATCGTCGCGACGCTAGCCCAGGTGTGAAATTCAAGGATGCGGAATTAATTGGCAACCCGATTATCGTGGTTGTGGGTAAGTCGCTGGCTGAGGGAATGATTGAAATTCGCGTGCGTAAAACGGGGGAGCGTTCTGAAAGCTTGCTTGCCGATGCTGCGCAATCCATCTCCAATCTTTTGATGTAATCGTCAGAATGGATTTTTTGGGCGCCATCCCTGTCACAACATTTCTATTCATGTCGGTGGCCGCACTCTGCGCCGGGCTCATCGACGCTATTGCCGGCGGCGGCGGGTTGATTCAATTACCAGCCCTATTAATTGGTTTGCCGCAGTCATCGACGGTGCAGGTGCTAGGCACAAATAAACTCTCGGCCATCTTTGGTACGAGCGCTGCCGCCGTGATGTATAGAAAACGTGCTAAACCCGACCTATTCCTTATTTTATCTATGGCGATAACGGCGATGTTTGGTTCTATCAGTGGTGCGTTGCTCGCTTCTTATATTCCCACTCGAGCGATGCGGCCGTTGGTTCTGGTGCTTCTCATTGCTGTCGGAGTCTTCACGTGGAAGAGACCAGTGCTCGGACATGTGCAGTCGATGCGTCATGGAGTGAGACGTGGACGCCAAATTGCGATAGCGCTTGGCGGTGGAATTGGTTTTTACGACGGGATTTTCGGTCCGGGTACGGGCACGTTCTTGATGTTGGTACTGGTTGTAGTTCTCGGTTTCGAATTTCTAAGCGCTTCAGCAATTTCAAAAATTGTAAATGTTGCAACTAACGCCGGCGCCATTTTTATTTTTGGAATTCATGGCGTGGTGCTTTGGAAGATCGGTGCACTTCTTGGTCTGGCGAATATCACGGGGGGAGCAATCGGAGCCAATTTAGCGATAAGAGGTGGCTCGGCCTTTATTCGCAAAATATTCCTATTAGTGACCGCGCTGTTGATTGTGAAAGTCGGGATAGACACGATTTCGCACTGGTAAAGGGTACGAATACTCGGTTATGATGGCGCCCACAACTTCATAGAAAGTGAACGAATTATGGATATTGCGAAAGCTATTACTGAAGCAATCACTGGCCCGGTTACTCAAGCCGGTTTTTTTCTTGAAGATTTAAACGTCACTTCCCTTGGAAATCGTCGCGTAGTTACCTGCATTGTTGATGGCGAAAGTAGCCTCAATTTAGATGAGGTCACCTTGATTTCAAAGCAAATTTCTGCGATTTTGGATGAAGCTACATTTATGGGTCAGACCCCCTTCACTCTTGAAGTTACATCTCCAGGTATTGACCGACCGTTAACAAAACCCCGGCATTGGCGCAAAAATCTAACTCGTTTAGTAAGGGCAGTGATGGTGAATGGGGAAATTATTTCGGGAAGGATAGAAGCAGTACACGATGAGTCGGCCTGCTTATTAGTGGAAGCGAAAAAGGAAATTCACAAAATTGAAGTTCCCTTTGTAGAGATTAAGCGCGCCGTTGTTGAAATTGAATTTAACCGCAAAGGCGATGACTTCTAATGCACGTTGATATTAAGGCGCTGGCATCTTTGACCATTGAACGCGAAATTCCCCTTCACCAGTTGATCGTTGCGATTGAAGCAGCAGTCCTGACTGCTTATGTGCACATGCCAGAGGCGCGAGCACATGCCCATGCGCATCTTGATCGCGAGACAGGTGAGATTCAGATTCGGGTTCCTATCTTTGGAGATGATGGTGAAAAGATTGAAGAGGTCGTAGATAGCCCCGTGGGATTTAGTCGAATCGCAACTTCCACGGCGCGACAATTGATAAAGTTGAAAATGCGCGAAGCAAATGACGCCGACATTGTTGGGGAATTTACTACCTCCGTTGGCGACGTTGTCTCTGGCGTAGTTCAACAGGGCCGTGATCCGCGCACGGTATATGTGAACCTTGGACGAGTGGAAGGTAAAGTTCCACCGCAAGAGCAAGTGCCCGGTGAGATTTATACTCATGGAGAGCGCATTAAATGTTTTGTAGTGGATGTAAAGCAAGGGCTTAAAGGTCCTGAAGTGACGCTCTCACGTAGCCATCCTGCGTTGGTGAAGCAACTTTTCGCCCTGGAAGTTCCAGAGATTACCGATCGGATAGTTGAGATTATGGCGATTGCGCGCGAGGCCGGGCACCGCACCAAAATTGCAGTTCGCAGCCATCGGGCTGGAGTTAGCCCCAAAGGTTCTTTGATAGGCCCGATGGGAACTCGGGCTCGCGCGGTAATGGATGAACTCCACGGCGAAAAAATAGATATTGTGGATTGGTCGGATGACCCCGCTATTTTCGTGGGGCACGCCCTGGCGCCAGCTCGCGTGGAGAAGGTAGAGATAGTTGATTTGGCGACGCGATCGGCCAAAGTCACCGTGCCCGATTTTCAACTCTCCTTAGCCATTGGCAAAGATGGCCAGAATGCCCGCCTGGCTGCCCGCCTTACCGGCTGGAGAATTGATATTCATTCCGATGCTCCAGTTAGCCAAAAAGAAGAGAGTTAGAGGTTTTTTGCCGGATTGCTCTAATGAAAGGTAAGGTTAAGCCGTTGAATCCACGAAGTTGCATTGGATGTCGCAAACGCGAAGATCCAATGACCTTGCTTCGGGTGGTCTCTATCGACGGGAAGTTAACCCCTGATCCTGATCGCACCCTCCCGGGTCGGGGAGCGTGGGTACATATGGAATGTGTGGTCAAAGCAGTAGAGCGCCTTGCATTTGGCAGAGCGTTGAAGGTGGATCAGTTCCTCGATTCCTCTTTATTGACTGCCTACGCACTCTCTAAAAGCAATTAGCGAAGTTGAAGTGAATAAAAACCGCCAACGAATGGATATGAAAGATATGAAACTCTAATGAGCTCGAACCGATCATGAGGTTTGGCAACTAGGGCTCGCATTTAAAGAATTGCGGGCCAAGACAGGAGAACTGTGGCAAAGGTCCGCGTACATGAGTTAGCAAAACAACTCGGTATGGAGAGCAAGGTCGTACTTGCAAAACTCCAAGAAATGGGCGAATTCGTCCGATCAGCATCATCAACGGTAGAAGCGCCTGTAGTGCGCAAAATGCTGGAACTCTTTCCAGATGCGAAGCCCGTTGCTGAAACAAAGCCGGTTAAGAAAGCCGCGGCTAAGAAGCCGGTTTCCAAGACGGAAGATCCAATTACACCTGAAGCTGCCGCTGAGTTATTAGCGGAGATCGCACCGGGATTGGTGGAACAAGCAACTGCGCACCGCGCTGCCGAAGTGCGCCCTGTAACTCCTGCGCCTACTGCGCCGACCACTGGGTCAACTACTGCGCCGACCACTGGGTCCTCGACCTCCAATTCTGCTGCGCACCCAAAACCACCAGTGCCGCGTCCTGGTAATAATCCTTTTGGAACTCCACGACCACCTGCGGCGCGCGGGGGAAATAATCCATATAGCGGTGCAACTCCGCGTCCTCCGCAAAGATCTGGCGGCCCCGGAACAACGGGTACCGGCGGACCGCGTCCCCCAATGTCTGGTCCGCGCCCAGGATCTGTTCGTCCAGGTTTTGCAGCCCGACCAGCTTCTGCTAGACCGGCAAGTGCCGGAGGATTTGCACCGCGCACGGGTGGACCAAGTAGTTC
>JANXME010000096.1 GCA_025354785.1 Actinomycetes bacterium
TACACGATTAACGCAACTACCCCTGGAATTGTTTTTCTAAAGTACATACCAAAAGGTGTAGATTTTAGAGATCCCAAGGTGTTCTTCCGCACCATAGGTACCTACTCGATGCAGAACGCATTTTCAGTAACGAAAGGCACAGGCGCCCTCAAGGGCAACGTTGGATTCACCACCGCAGACGGGTATTCGGCCTTTTACAGTCTGAGTAGGCCGACAAATATCTATTTAGGTGTTAAGAAATTGAATCTTCAAATCGAGATTTTTGATGCACATGCCGACCAAGCTCTAGGCTTGGCAAGGGTCCAAGGTCAGATCCGAAAAATTGCCTAATCAGGGAGAATGTACAAATGAGCGATAACGAGATAATCATCGATCAAGCCGACGAAGTATTTTTTGAAGGTTCTGAATCCGTGGCACCCCGCGCGTCAAAATCTGGTCCGAGCGCTCGCCGACGTCTCTTTGTTCTGATCATTGTGCTTGCAGTCGCGGTCGGGGGATATTTTGGATTTCATCAACTAACTGGCGCTACCGATCTGCAGAAAATCCAAGGCAAAGTTGCTCTCTCCGAATCTGGTTTGCGTTCTATTGTCAATGCAAAGAAGTTGACAGTATTTTGGACTGGACCCGTTGCGGGTGCCAAGTATTCTTTGGTTGCGAACGCCCCAGGAATCGCCTATGTCCGATACTTGCCAGATGGTAAAGGCCTTGATGATACGAAAAACGCCTATAAGGCCATAGGTACCTATGTGCAGAAGAACGCCTTTGCTGTTAACCAAACGGCGGGCAAGGTGGCGGGAAATGTCGGCTTTACCAATGTGGATGGCAATGCCGTCTTCTACGCCAAAACCCGCCCCACAAATGTTTACATGGGAATTAGAGGAAAAGATATCCAGATAGAGATTTTTGACCCGTTGGTCGATCAAGCTCTGGGAGTGGCACTAATTCGAAATATGGTCTCGCAAATTAAGTAAATTATATTTAAATTAATTTATTTAACTAGTTGTTATCGTATTTATCTGCTTCATGTCCTCCGTAAACGGGTTTTTGCCCATTTACTAAACCGTGCTCATCAACTTCATCTCCATAACTATTGCCGCCAATATTGGGCTTGACTCCCGCGCTTTTATTGCCTGGTGATGTTGTAGAACCCGAATTCACTATGGAAGAAGTTGTCGGTGGAGTTTTATAGGAGGTAAATGTCGGCGGTTTTACAAAGAGTAGCGCGCCAAATATCACCAAGGGGATACCAACAAGGAGCCAACGCTTCATTTAGAGACTCGCCTTCGCCATAGCAGAGGCTAACGAACGCCTCCATCCATCACTTGTATAACTTGCTCCACTTACCCCAACTACATTCGCTGTTGTAGTACCAAGCGTTTGTTGAATTAGGAAAGGTGCCGATTGTTGGGCGATTGATCTAGTTCTTTGATCACCATTTGGAAGCTTTAGTGCGACCACTTTGGTGATTTTGCCTGCAGTCACGGTGATCTGAACTTGGACCGGACCCCATTGAGTATTCGCGGTATTGCCCGAAAAAGTTCCAGACTTTCCAGTCGGTGCGGCGGGCGCAGGTGCGACCGGTGTTCCAGAACCGGTCGCAGTTTTGGAAGTCGTAGGGGTCGGTGACGCAGTGTTGGTAGGCGTCGAATTTGGCGCTGCGGCAACACCAATCGTGTTTACTGGGTGCAATTGAGGGGGATGGTAGGCGACTACCGCAAAGACTCCACCTACGGTGCCAGTGGCAAGAATGGCAATCTTGCGAAACATTTTCTCAGCTCCTAATCGCCGTGGAAAGCAAATGCTTCGTCGTGGAATCTATCTTTTGGAATACCGGCCTCGGCTGCAGCTTTTTTGACCGCAGCAACCAAAGGCGCTGGTCCGCAAATATAAACCTCTGCATCTGAAAATTGCGGCACTAAGGATTCAATATATGCAGCGCTCATTGGGTGTTCCTTGCGCGAGCCCACCAAGTAATGGACACGTGCTCCTATCTGATCGGCTAGATAATCGAGCTCTTCTTTGAGTACCAACTCTGTTTCGGAAGAAACCCTATAAAGCAGATCAATTTGGGTGTTATTTGGGAACTCTTCCATAATTGCGCGCAGCGGAGTAATACCTACGCCGCCACCAATAAGGACCACATGGCGGCCATATTTGGCATTATTGGAAGTGAAGATTCCATAGGGGCCTTCGACTAAGACTCGCACTCCCGGCTTCAGATTTACCAGTGCTTTAGAGTGGTCTCCCAAACCTTTAACGGTTATCCGTAGCAGTGAATTTGTCGGTGGCGCCGAGAGTGAATAGGGATGAGATTGGTACCAATCTTGCTTGGTAATGAAGCGCCAGCTAAAAAATTGCCCGCCAGTTGCATTCAACTTCAAAATATTTCGACCACGGACGTAGATGGAAATAATTCCTGGTCCTTCTGCCACTACTTTTTCAACCTTGAGTTGATGTCGAAGAGAGCG
This sequence comes from Actinomycetes bacterium, assembly GCA_025354785.1. GTDB lineage: Bacteria > Actinomycetota > Actinomycetes > Nanopelagicales > Nanopelagicaceae > QYPT01. Next base: position 2,469 of record JANXME010000096.1, read on the forward strand.
AACAAATGGAATCAGAATGCGCCAAGTGAGAATAGAAAATGCTACAAATAGGTAAAGCCCAATCCAGTAATAACGAGCTAGTTGATTGGTAATAAACATTGCACCAGTCAAAATCTGATGCATAAAGGAGAGGGAAATTCCCAAGTACGTGTAGAGATGAAGCAGCCACCAGGATTCGTATGTAATCCGTGAGCGAAACTCACGATAGGAGGAAACGCCCGCCATAATTAAGAGTAAAAATCCGACGGTGGCTGGCAGCATCCATGGGTAAGTTGTGATCATCGTCCACAAAGTTTTGCCAATTACGTTTCGATCCGAACCTGCATACCCGAGCACAACCAAGAATACATGCAGAGAAATGAAATAAAGGGCATAGGGGGCCGATTTCCGATGCCATGTGACGAGTCGGTCATGACCTGCCGCCTGTTCGATCCAGGGAATGCGCGCAATCATCAGAAGTCCAATGATCGCCAGGTATGAGCCAATCAGGGCGCAAAAACGTGAAATCAAGGTAATGATCGAATATACGCCGCTAAAATCGGTGGCCGTAAGGGAAATTATCTGAATTGCGAGGGTAAATCCCATCCCGATGCCCGTGATGAGAGAGACTTGATCGACCACTTGTCTCTTTTTCATGAATACTGATTCTAGTGCTTTCTCCTTAGTATTGGCTTAAAGTCCAGATAAAGTTTAATTAACAGTCAAGAGAGGGCAGGCACTCGTGGCACACGTTGAACGATTTGGAAGTTATGTAATCCTTGCCCTCTCCAAACGTGAACGAGTCTTTGGGTTTCATTCATCGCCCCAGGCACGATATGACGAGATCGTCTCTGTTCGCAAATTAAAGAAGGCATGGTCTTGGAAGGTGATGCGCGGAATGCGGGCTCCTGGGGTTGGTTTACCTGGAGTGGTAGCGCTTGGTACTTGGCGAGTGAGGCGCGGGAAAAATTTTATGGTGGTTTACGGAAAAAAGCAGGCGTACTCAATCACGTTTTCTTCAGGCGACTTCAATCAATGGATAGTTTCGCCCGACAATAGCGAAGCCGAAATGCGCGCTATGTTTAAGTTTGATAATTAACGCTGGCACGCGCTCGCCTTATTTTCGCTTCTTAGAAAATCTAAACATTTCTCTAAGTTGATTGCGCACTTTTCTGCTCAGTTCTGCGGGCGAAAGGGAGAGTAACTGAGCATCTGGTAAAGATGGCGTTTGGACTTCTGTAATTGCTGGCGTATCGAGCTCAATAGAATCTGCAATTCGCTCTAAATTCGTCACTAAGGAGATCCCTCTGGCAAATTGAATTGTCTCCATATTTTTGACCCGTGAGATTAAATCCTCTGCCAAAGTAGAGGTGGCCAAACGCAATTGGGCGGTTTCACTTTCTG
>JANXME010000147.1 GCA_025354785.1 Actinomycetes bacterium
AATTCCTTAAAGATTGTTTCTTTTAAGTTTTCCCCTAATATCTCAATGGCCCCATTTTTGTACCTTGGTTCGTAAGACCATAAATGGGATTGAAATTGTTTCGGGTGATAAGTAAAAGTTTCCTTCGGCATATCAGTATAGATTTCCACAGAGAAATCAGTTTCAGAACCTTCATAGATAGCGATGTATTTTCTAAGTATTCTTAAGTACCAATCATTGGAAAGTCCTCGAGGTTTTGACTCTCCCGGCAAGATATCCAATGTGTTGCTGCCACGTCGGTAATGCAACACGATCCTTTTCTTACCAGTGGCCAGCCGGGGCTGGCCTAGATCTTCAGCAGCCAAAGTGTAAATATCTGGCCACCGGTTCAAGATTTGAAAAGGATTGGCGACGGCAATTAATTGACCTTTTCCAATATTTGCTTTGTTACGTATGCGAAACTCCATTAACTTTAATCTTGTAAGAGTTTGGAGTTTTGACTTTGGTCGTTTGTCCTTCATTCCCTTAACAGACGAAAAATGGAAGTAGCTATTTGTCCTTTCTAAATACTCTTTCAACTCAGCTTCACTTTGAAATGGATCTAACGGAGTGATTATGAGTTCTGTAATCTCTGAATGGATATAGGGAATATGGAACTTCTTACAGACTGCGTACACCCCGAGAATTCTTTGTACCTGGGCACCCGTGCCATCGAAGGAGGCGGTGTTGTCGTAAGTGAGAGCTATTCCGGGCAGAGACGAGTGCTTGGACACGGAAGAGGTTAACTTGAAAGGACTTCAATATTTGGAAGCGGGAAAATAAGTTTGCCACCCCGTGACATGTAGTCCTTCTGGCGAGTAACAATGTTGTCTCTAAAGTGCCAAGGCAGAACCATTGCAAAGTCGGGCATTTCTGTGAGTAATTCGGTATCCGGACAAATCGGAATGTGGGATCCGGGAGTCATACGAGTAAACTTATATTCATTAACATCACAAATCTTTGCAATGGTATCTTCAGTAAAACCACAATAGTTGAGAAGAACATTTCCTTTTGTTGAAGCGCCGAGTCCCCATATCGTCTTGCCATCTCTCTTTAATCTGCCTAGTAAGTCTTGAAGAGAGTCCCTGTGCTGGGGCACGGTTCGAGCGAAACGGAGAAGAGGATTGGATTCGCCAACAACATTAGAACTCTCACTGTCCAGTAACCATTCTACCAAAGGCGATACAGGGATCGGGTTGTTTGCATGGGTTGCCGTAACAGCGAAACTGCCGCCATTGATTCTATTTAATTCCACATCAACAATTTTCATCCCCTCTAGCTCCAACAAATATTTCACTGCTTTCATCGAGTAGTACTCAAGATGTTCATGACAAATAGTGTCGCATGAATTTGCAGCCAACATTGAATATAGGTAGGACTGTTCAAAATGCCAAAAGCCATCTTCTCTAAGGCAATCCCTGATATCAGATACAAATTTCCGTGGCGCCTGCAGGTCATAAAACATAGAAATAGAAGTTATTAACTTCGCTTTCTGAAAGTTCTGTAAATACACGCGGGCCGAAAAAAATTCCTCTAATTTTTGAATGTCTTTGTCGTAATACTGGGCAAATTTACCAAGGGTGGGGTCAATGCCCACCCGACGGGAACCCTTTCCGTAGGCATTTAGTAGAGTTCCATCATTGCTCCCGATGTCTAGGATGAAATCTTGAGAAGTTAAATCTGCATAATTTTCAAGATTTTTCGCTTTACTCACAAGGTGCTCAACCATGCTGTTGTTCAGCCCAGACCTGTAGCCATAATTTTCCCCATAGAGCCATTCCTTTGGATAGTCGTGAGCTAGTTGCACGAGATCACACTTCGTGCATTTGAGAATAATTAGCGGTCCAGACGGTGGATCGGATTGACCGACTTCCGGAAATACTCCGGATAGTGGTTGAATTCCTAGATCTAAAACAAAATCTAAATCAAAAGATCCGCAAATTCTGCACTTTTCAATCTTTGACACTGCAGCGGGCTCAATCAGCATTGCCGTATTCTAGACCGTATACTAAGGAGAACAAGTCCAAGCCTCGGATTTGTCACGCAGGGACAATTTCAATCCATAAAGGGGGAGTAAATTGTCTAACCGACCTCCATTTTTTCATAGAGTGGCTTTCGGCTTCGCTTCGCAAGGATGGAGAGGCTCACAAGTTTTGTGGAAGATTGCGAACGTCCTTCAAGAAGTTAGAGCGCGTGAAGCGGTTCGCTTGGCTAACGGGTTTCCCATTGTGGTCAATAGCAAGGATTGGATATCGAAGACCATTTATGAAGGTACCTATGAACGCGCTCTCCTCAAATTTCTAGATGGGCTGACGCTGAATGAGACCTATATTGATGTCGGCGCAAATATTGGCGTTACTCTTTGGCATAGCCTAAAGGGAGCTGCACCTACCGCAACTTTCATGGCCTTTGAACCTTCTGCTCAATGCTTTGAAGCGCTGAACCGCACTCGCGCTGATATCAACCATCTAGGCCAAATTTTGGATTTTGCCGTAGGAGACGTAGATGAAGTAAGGCCGATATATGGTTTGGAAAACCAAGCACATTCTGGGGCTGCCTCGCTGGCGTCGCACCCGGGGATCCGCGGTGCACAAGGAGAAGTTCGTGTTTGTAAATTGGATACTTATCTTCAATCTAACTTGGGTGATCGTAATATCTCAATATTGAAAGTAGACACAGAAGGCTACGAAGCCCAAGTCGTGAACGGCGCAAAGGAGATTTTGCATTCTGGAAAAGTTGAAATCATCGTTATGGAAGTTAGCCCCAATTTTGGCTCGGTTGAGTATCTTAAAGAAGTTGGTCAACTCT
>JANXME010000148.1 GCA_025354785.1 Actinomycetes bacterium
GCCAACGGTAAGTGATAAGGAATTTGATACGCTCCTTAAGGAACTAACCAAGTTGGAGTCGCATAACCCTGAACTGCGCGCTGACGACTCTCCAACCCAGAACATTGGCGGGGGATTTTCTACTCTCTTTCAACAACGGGATCATTTAGAAAAGATGATGAGTCTAGATAATGTTTTTGATGCGCAAGAGCTGCAAGAGTGGTTCGCACGTGCGGGCAAAGAGCTCGAAATCCGCGAATGGCTTTGCGAACTCAAAGTTGATGGTTTAGCCATTAATTTGCTCTACCAAGACGGAACCCTCACCCAAGCACTTACCCGCGGCAATGGCGTGACGGGAGAGGATGTAACCCTTAATGTGAAGACCATACGTAATTTGCCCCACTCCTTGACGGGTGAGAATGTTCCGTCGCTACTTGAAGTGAGGGGAGAGGTTTATTTCCCGCTTGCGGCCTTTGCCGAACTCAATGCATCGCTGGAAGAATCTGGCAAAGCACTTTTTGCAAATCCGCGCAATGGCGCTGCGGGATCTTTGCGCCAGAAAGACCCCAGAGTTACTGCCTCTAGGCCTTTAAGTGTGATCGTGCATGGAATAGGTGCCCACAAAGGTGTGGTTTTTTCTTCACAGAGCCAGGCGTACGAGGCGCTGCATAGTTGGGGATTGCCCACTAGTGAGCGTTACCGTGTTTTCACCAAAGTCAAAGATGTATCGAAATACATTTCTGATTATGAAAAGCGGCGCCACGATTTAGAACATGAAATTGATGGCGTGGTTATTAAGGTAAATGACTTTTCGCAACAAGAACAATTAGGCGTTACCTCGCGCGCCCCCAAGTGGGCGATTGCTTTCAAATATCCGCCGGAGGAAGTCGTTACTAAGTTGCTCGATATCAAGGTCAGTGTTGGTCGCACTGGGCGCGTTACCCCATTTGCATTTATGGAGCCTATAAAAGTTGCAGGGTCCACGGTGACCAACGCGACCTTGCACAACGCCCAAGAAGTTGCGCGCAAAGGCGTGCTAATAGGAGATTTTGTTGTGATTCGCAAGGCCGGAGATGTTATTCCCGAAGTTTTAGCACCCGTGGTAGAGCGACGCACGGGAGAAGAGCGCGCCTTCGTGATGCCCACCAACTGTCCAGATTGCGGTACTGAATTACGGGCAATGTCGCAAGGCGATATTGATATCCGTTGTCCCAACACCCAGAAATGTCCGGCGCAATTGAGAGAGCGCATTTATTACATCGGTTCGCGCGCCGCTCTTGATATAGATGTCCTTGGGTATGAAGCCGCCCAGGCGCTCTTAACTGATGGAATTATTGAAGATGAATCAGATCTCTTCTCTCTAACGCAGGAGGATTTAGCTAAGTCCGAGTTCTTTACCAAGAAAGACGGCAGCCCATCGGCGAATTTGCATAAATTATTGTCAGCTTTGGAAGCGGCGAAGCACCGCAAGTTGTGGCGAATAATCGTGGCTCTCTCCATTCGCCATGTGGGGCCGATTGCGGCGCAAGCTTTAGCTACTGCCTTTGGCAGCGCCGATTCCATCGCCCAGGCCAGCGCCGAAGAGTTATCAGATGTAGAAGGAGTTGGCCCGACAATTGCAGAGGCGATCGTGGAATGGTTTGCCCAAAATTGGCATCGCGCAATTATTGATAAGTGGAGCGCTGCAGGAGTTGTAATGGTCGCTGAAAAGACCGATGCCCTGCCGCAGACTTTGGCAGGATTAACCTTTGTCGTGACCGGCGCCTTGGAATCATTTACTCGCGATAGCGTGGCCGAGGCGATAGTCTCCCATGGCGGAAAAGCTTCTTCGACGATATCGAAAAAGACCGATTACTTATTGGCAGGAAGCGATGTGGGATCCAAGTTGGCGAAGGCGCAAGAATTGGGCGTTCCCGTCATTGATGAGGCGACATTTACCAAAATGTTGGTGGGCGGATAATCCTCGGATAGGATTTGCCCCATGATCACACTTGCTGGAGAAGTAGTCCGAAAACTGCCAGCCCCACCAATTTTCTTTGGCCTCTTTGCTTTCGGCGTTCTTGGGGTTCTGCTCTATCTGACAATGCGACTAGACCAGGATTAATTGTCAACTCCCCTGCGTATTGGTCTCTATGGAGGGACCTTTGATCCGATTCACAAAGGCCATTGCCACTTAATGGCCCAACTTCTTGCTAGAAATATCGTGGATGAGTTGATAGTTACGCCCGCGGGCGCCCCCTGGATGCGCGTGGTCACACCAGTGGCGGCGGGGGAAGATCGGTTGGAAATGGTGAAGTTGGCCGTCGCAACGCTCCCAGGTGATATCGCAGCGCGAATCAAAGTCAGCGATAGCGAAATTCAAAGGGCCGGAGCTACTTTCACTATTGACACCGTGCTTGAGGTAAAAGCCGAGAACCCCAACGCTCAACTAGTTCTAATAATTGGCTCTGATGCATTTTCGACAATCGGCCAGTGGCATCGAAGTGAAGAGTTGCTCGGCCTGGTAGAGGTTTTCGTAGTGGCTCGCGAAGGAGTGGGCTTCGATATTGATGCGCTGTCGATTTCTTCCTCGTCAATCCGTGAGAAAATAGAATCCAATGAAGATTTTGGAAGTGAACTACCAGAATCTGTCTGGTCTTATATAAAGGAAAGAAACCTGTATGCCAGCAAGTAAAGAAGTCATTGCTCTAACTCAAGCCGCAGCGCAAGCCGTCGTCGATAAATTGGGGAAAGATCTAGTCGCTATCGATCTCTCTGATCAGTTGGTTCTTTCTGAAGTTTTCCTCATTGCCAGTGGTCAAAATATTCCGCAGGTCGGCGCCATTGCGGACGAAGTCGAGAGGCAACTTCATTTAATCGGTCAAAAGCCCGCTCGGCGTGAGAATGGCCCGGAGTGGATTTTGATTGATTACAGTGACCTGGTGGTACATATACAAACGGAAGAATTGCGCCGCTACTACATGTTAGATCGGCTCTGGAATGACTGTCCTAACATTCCAATTCGAGTACTAGAAAAGCCGGTTAGCAATGGCTAATGGCGATCGCGTACTTCTTTGGCGCCATGGCCAAACCGATTGGAATATCGTTAACCGATTTCAGGGCCATTCCGATATTCCTTTAAATGATGTTGGCGTCTACCAGGCGCAGCACGCCGCCCGTCTATTGGCGGGAATGAAACCCACTGCGATTGTTTCCAGTGATTTAGGAAGAGCGCGCCGTACTGCGCAAGAACTTGCCGACTTAGTGCACCTTCCAGTCAGCGTCGACTCTGATCTTCGTGAAACCAATGGCGGCCTTTGGGAAGGTCGCACGGGGCGCGAAAACCGCGAAGCTGATTGGGCGAATTTTGTAAGGTGGATTGATGGGGATGACAATCCAGCGGGAGAGACCGGCGAAACGCGTAGCCAAGTAGCAAATCGAGCCGTTGCTGCCATTGAACGTGCCTTGGCCGCTGGTGGAGAAAAGCAATTGCTAATCGTTGCCACTCACGGCGGAACTGCCCGATGTGTTCTTGGAAAATTATTAGGGTTACCTCAATCACACTGGGGCGTAATTGGAGGGCTTTCTAATGCGGCCTGGTCCATCTTGCAGAAAAATCCGCGTGGTTGGCACTTAGTTGAACATAATGCTGGCTCTCTGCCTGAGCCCATCTACGGTGAAGAAAGTGGTGCCGAACCCAACCTGCGGTAAGGTCTGCTCTCTAGATAATCCATCTTGGATATTCGGGGCTGTGGCGCAGCTGGTAGCGCACC
>JANXME010000201.1 GCA_025354785.1 Actinomycetes bacterium
GTATTGGTATTCGGATTGAAGATGATGTCTTGGTTACCGCCGATGGGTGCAGATTGCTCAGCGATAAATTGCCACGCCATCCTGATGATATTGAAAAATGGATGGCTGATTTATGGGGCTAGGTTCATTCCTAACCCGACAGCCAAAATTCCAAACACGATTGAAAGCGTGAGATTTGTAAGCGCACTTTTGTAATGTTTCAATTCAAAGGCTAAATAGAGGTCGAGAATAAAGGTCGACCAGGTCGTAAAAGCGCCGGCAAATCCAACAGCCACTAGCGCCTGGACATTATTTAACGCACCGGCTTCTACAAAAGAAGTGCTGGACAAAGGGATGGCAACGGTAAGCCCAACCACAAAGGAGCCGAGAACGTTAACAATCAAGATTCCATAGGGATATTTGATAAAACGTCGCAGATACTGGTCCAGTAAAAATCTACTCGGAGCGCCAATACCTGCGCCGACAATGATTAGTAGAGCTGTCATGGTTTAGCCGGAATGAATTTGCGTGATAGTGGAATACAAATTGCGACCACCAATAGGCTCAAAACAATTGTCGCCAATAGGTAAGCAATTCCAGGACCATCTGGAAGAAATGTTCCAGAATTCGATGGCAAAGATAGAAGGGTCACGGTTGAAAAGGTTGTAAGTCCGCCGCAAAAACCGGGTAGAAAGAAATGGCGTTGGGCTTCACTTCCGTGACGCTCCATGAGAACCAGGAGTAATGAAGCCAGGGCAACGCCAATTAAATTAGCTGTAAGGGTTCCTCGTTGATTTTGATCAAGCGGAGTAGCAAGTCCCCATCGCGTCAGCGAGCCAAGTATTCCGCCAAGTGCAACCCACAGAGCAGAGAGAAGAATGGTTAGGCCTTCTTGTAAAATCCGCGCAATAGGGTGGTGACGACGCTGATAATTACGCTGGCAAAGAGAGCGGACCAGAAATCTCTAACATCTAACGCAGAACTCCAACGACTGGTTAACGAGAGCATCGCGGCGTTTACGACAATCAAGAAAAGGCCCAACGTGATGATTGTGACTGGAAAGGTCAGGATCTTCACAAAAGATCCCAAGAAAGCATTAATAAGTCCAAAGAGCAGAGCAACCCATAAATAACTCCAGATTTTGCCGTGGACTTCAATTCCAGGAACTATGGCAGTGGCGGCCCAGAAGGCGAGTGCAAGTGCGGCCCAACGAAAGAGTAGTTTCATGCTTTAAAGAATACCCTCACGCTTGAATATTTTGGAGCCTAACCAGGCAAGTGGATCGTATCTCACGTCTACCACACGCTCTTTCATAGGGATTATCGCGTTATCAGTAATCCGAATGTGCTCCGGGCAGACTTCGGAGCAGCACTTTGTGATGTTACACATTCCCAAGCCGTGGTCGGCTTGCGCGGTCTGTTTTCTGTTTCTTAGCGTATCCAGCGGATGCATATCCAGTTCGGCGATGCGGATGAAGAAGCGCGGACCCGCAAAAGATTTTTTATTCTCTTCATGATCTCTAATTACATGGCAAGTGTCTTGGCAGAGGAAGCACTCGATGCATTTGCGAAATTCTTGACTTCGCTCGACATCCACCTGTTGCATACGAAACTCGCCTGGCTTTAATTCCGCAGGAGGTGAAAAGGCTGGAATCTCCATCGCTTTCTTATAATTGAATGACACATCGGCCACCAAATCGCGAATTACTGGAAATGCGCGCAACGGCGTTACGGTTATTGTTTCGCCTTCGTCAAACATATTCATACGAGTCATGCAGGCCAGTCGTGGTTTGCCATTAATTTCCATGGAGCAAGATCCACATTTTCCAGCTTTACAATTCCACCTAACCGCTAAATCATTCATTTGCGTGGCTTGAACTCGGTGGATAACATCCAGAACTACTTCACCTTCGTTGGCCTCTACTTCTACATCTTGAAGTCCGCCATCCTTGGCATCTCCTCGCCATATTCGTAACTTGACCTTCTTCTTGATATCAGGCATCACGCACCACCCTTTGCAACGGTCATTTCTTCGGCAGTCATATACTTTTCAAGCTCGTGCGGATCGAAGAGGTCGAATAGTGCTTTCGGCATGCTCGGCAATTTTTGTTGGACCGTAGAAATATTTTTCCCGTCCCAAGAGCAGATCGAATTAACCTGACGCCACTTTGGATCCATCTTGGGGAAATCATCGCGAGTGTGTCCGCCGCGTGACTCTTCCCGTTGCAACGCTGCGCGCGCAATGCATTCAGATACCAACAACATATTGTCTAAATCAATTGCTAAGTGGAAGCCCGGATTAAATGCCCGACCACCAGCAGAATTCACTTTCGCCACCCGTGTTCGCAAATCTGCTAGCTTCACAATCGCGCTCTCTAATTCGCTGCGGGTACGGATAATTCCCACCAAATCATTGGTTGTCTCTTGTAAATCCTGATGAATCGAGTAAGGGTTTTCATCTCCTGCCCGCGTGAATGGCGCATTTAGACGATCGCTCGCCCCTAATAGAGTTGAATCCGTAAGTGTTTGTGGAGAATTTGCTTTCACATAGGAGGCAGCCCCAGCCCCAGCTCGGCGTCCAAAGACAAGTAAATCCGAAAGGGAATTACCGCCCAATCGGTTAGATCCGTGCATGCCCCCGGCTACTTCGCCAGCGGCAAATAGCCCTGGTACACCCACGGCCGCCGCAGTCTCTGGGTCCACCTCCACGCCACCCATTACATAGTGGCAGGTAGGTCCAACTTCCATAGCGGTCAAAGTTATATCCACATCGGCCAGCTCTTTAAATTGGTGCCACATGCTCGGTAATTTCTTCTTAATCACATCTGCAGGCAAGCGCTTTGAAACATCTAGAAAGACGCCGCCGTGGACCGTACCTCGACCGGCTTTGACTTCGGAATTGATCGCGCGTGCAACTTCGTCGCGTGGTAAAAGTTCTGGAGGTCGACGATTGTTTGTTTGATCGTTGTACCAACGATCTGCCTCTTCTTCGGTATCTGCATATTTATCTTTGAAGACTTCTGGGATGTAATTAAACATGAATCTAATTCCATCGGTGTTGGTCAAAACACCACCATCTCCACGGACGGATTCCGTCACTAGCAAACCACGCACTGAT
>JANXME010000207.1 GCA_025354785.1 Actinomycetes bacterium
CGCGACGAAGCCCACCGCTTTGCGATTACATTCCATCGCTCTAAGCGCTCGGCGCTAATGCTGGATTCTCTACTGGACGAGATCCCGCAACTCGGAGAGGTTCGGCGGGCTGCTCTTCTAAAAGGCTTTGGCTCGGTCGCCGCTTTACGCAAGGCAACAGAGCTGGAAATCGCGCAAGTACCAGGTATCGGAGCGAGTACGGCCAACCAGATACATAGTTTCTTAGCGCGGGATGTGGCCTTAGTGGTTGACGCGGCAACTGGAGAAATCTTGGACGGTGCTTGACAGATGCGCCATTATGTTGTGGTGATGAAACTACTATGAATCAGCCACATGAAGTTCTAATACTGACAGGTATGTCCGGTGCAGGTCGCTCTACCGTCGCGCATGCACTGGAAGATTTAGGTTGGTATGTTGTGGACAATTTGCCCGCTTCGCTCTTGCCTTCGCTAGTTTCACAAACAGACGGGGCCAAGATTTTAGCGATGGCCGTTGTAGTCGATGTCAGAAGTGGTGGGTTTTTTGATGAGTTAAACGACGCGTTACAAGAATTGACGGCGAATAAGACCCCTCACAGATTGCTATTTCTTGACTCAACCGACCAGGCCTTAGTCCAGAGATTCGAATCTACTCGGCGACCACATCCCTTGCAGGGCGGGGATCGAATTGTCGATGGGATCGCAAGGGAGAGGACCAAACTTGAGGATTTGAGGTCGCGCGCCGATGTGGTCATCGACACCACTAATCTAAATGTTCATCAATTGGAGAAGCGCGTAGGAGAGATTTTCGCCGCCGGTGAAATTCACGGCGTTCGGGTAAATGTACTTTCTTTTGGATATAAATATGGAATTCCAGTTGATGCAGATCTTCTTTTGGATTGCAGATTCATTCCGAATCCGCATTGGGTACCGACCCTTCGCCACTTAACCGGGCTAACTGAAGAAGTAAGTGAGCATGTGCTTTCGTCACCGGGCGTTGGTGCGTTTGTTGATAGTTATGTCGCCCTTCTGCAATTGATGGCACGGGGTTACCTGCAGGAAGGCAAGAAGTATGTGACTTTGGCCGTGGGCTGCACGGGAGGCAAACACCGCAGCGTGGCGATTGCAGAAGCGATCGCGGCGCGGTTGAATGCGTTACCAGATGAGGTAAACGGTGAAGTGGAGATTGAAGCCTATGCGCGCCACCGAGATGTCGGACGCGAATAGTGCATCCAAAGGTGGTCGCCTTGGGTGGCGGACATGGACTGGCGGCAACGCTCTCAGCGTTGCGTGAAATAACACCAGAGATAACCGCCATCGTCACCGTGGCGGATAACGGTGGATCTAGCGGTCGCTTACGTGATGAATTTTCAATTCTTCCCCCAGGCGATCTGCGGATGGCGTTGGCAGCGCTCTGCTCTCAAGATGAGTGGGGAAGGTCATGGGCCCGGATCATGCAGCATCGCTTCACGAGCGAGGGGCCGTTAAATGGACATGCGATGGGCAATCTTCTGCTGGCAGCTCTTTGGGATAGAGATGAGGATCCAGTTATTGGCCTGGATCGGGTGGGTTCCCTACTAAAAGTGATCGGTCGTGTCCTTCCGATGTCATCGATGCCGCTAGATATCGAAGGTACTTTTTCGCGCGACGGCGTTGAAAGAATCGTACGAGGGCAAGCGCAAGTTGCAGCGGCGGAAGGCAAATTACTTTCATTGCGAATATTGCCAGCTGATCCACCAGCTTTGGCGCAGTCCTGCGCGGCTATCCGGAGCGCCGATTGGATAACCATGGGTCCTGGGTCATGGTTTTCTTCAGTTCTTCCTCATCTTTTGGTCCCAGAACAGTTGAAATCTCTAATTGAGACCCCAGCTCGGCGAATTTTAATCCTAAATCTGGATGCAACCGCCGATTCGGATGCGGGTGAATACGCGGGGTATACAGCAGAAGAGCATTGCCAACTTTTTGCACAATATGCCCCGACTTTGCGAATTGATTTCGTCATGGTGGACGCTAGCGTGGTCGAGAATCTCGGAAATCTGAAAGCAACGGTGGGGGCAATGGGGGGAGAGTTGGTGATTGCAAAATTGCGGTCGGCTCCAGGTAGCGTTCATCATGATGTAAAAAAACTAGCTCTCACTTTTGGCAACATCATGGCCAATTCCCTGATTGGATAAGCGCATGGCAATGACATCGGCGGTAAAGGATGAATTGACCCGACTATCTGTCACTAAGCCCTGTTGCCGCAAGGCAGAGGTTTCAGCGCTATTGCGTTTCGCTGGTGGATTGCATTTAGTGGCCGGGAAAATTTTGATAGAAGTTGAATTAGATGCCGCACAGAGTGCGCGACGTTTGCGTAAAGATATTGCGGATGTCTTCGGACATGACAGTGATTTGGCAGTTCTATCCTCCAGTGGATTGCGCAAGGGAAATCGCTACGTGGTTAGAGTTGTAAAAGACGGAGAAGCGCTAGCGCGTCAGACAGGATTGATTGATGGTCATGGACGGCCCGTTCGGGGGCTACCGCCGCAAGTGGTGTCGGCGGCGATCTGCGATGCCGAGGCGGCGTGGCGCGGAGCATTTATTGCACATGGTTCACTGACCGAACCTGGTCGATCTTCTTCTTTGGAAATTACTTGTCCGGGACCCGAAGCCGCGCTGGCCTTGGTAGGTGCAGCAAGGCGATTGGGAATAGCGGCCAAGGCACGTGAAGTTCGGGGCGTAGATCGAGTGGTGATTCGCGATGGAGATGCGATTGGGGTACTGCTGACTCGTTTAGGTGCTCATGAGAGCGTATTGGCTTGGGAAGAGCGGCGGATGAGGCGCGAGGTTCGCGCAACCGCAAATCGTTTGGCGAATTTTGACGATGCTAATCTTCGTCGCTCGGCCCGCGCCGCGGTTGCAGCATCGGCACGAGTAGCGCGCGCGATGGAAATATTGGGCCCGGAAATTCCAGAACATCTTAAAGAGGCGGGCGAGTTGCGTATCAGCCATGGCCAAGCCAGCTTAGAAGAACTAGGTTCGCTGGCCCTTCCGCCAATGACTAAGGACGCAATTGCCGGTCGCATTCGTAGACTGTTAGCAATGGCAGATAAGCGCGCTTTGGAATTAGGAATTGCAGATACAGAGGCGGGTCTTTCACCAGATTTACTAAATTAGCAATTCTCTACTTACCTTTTTGCTGTGTTTTAGCCCACCTTGCAAACGGTGGACCTACTTTTCTCCTAACTCCAGGCCTGCGCGATGATAAGATTTGACAGTCCCCAGCGCTGTGGTTCTTCTCTTGCCACCCATGCCACCCCGGTCCCATCCGAAGGGACCATATCTAAGCGAGGTTTATTGTGACTGCAGTAGGAATTAATGGATTTGGACGTATTGGCCGCAATTTCTTCCGCGCCGCCCTCACAGCTCCAAATATTGAGATTGTGGGGATCAACGATTTAACTGATAACGCCACATTGGCCCACCTCTTGAAGTATGACACGATCTTGGGCCGCCTCGGTTTGGAAGTAAGCCATACAGAAGACACACTTACGATCGGCGGAAAGACCATAAAAGTTTTTGCCGAGCGCGATCCGGCCAATCTGCCGTGGGCAGCAGTCGGCGCAGAAATTGTTCTGGAGTCTACGGGCCACTTCACCAAAGCGGCTGACGCTAAAAAGCATATTGCCGCCGG
>JANXME010000094.1 GCA_025354785.1 Actinomycetes bacterium
TCTTTGTTGATCTATTCGCGCGTCAGGTCCAGCGTAAACATGGTCGAACATGGACAACGGGTGTGGATCGGGTAACTCTCTGCAACCTTCGCGCATTCTTTCGGCAAGTGATGCAGCTTCCTGCGCCAAATTAGATTCCAATTCTGGGGTTAAAACTCCTTTGTTTTGCAGGTAAATCCGCACGCGCTCGATTGGATCTCGACTTCGCCAGAGTTCATCATCTGCGCTATCGCGATACTTGGTGGGATCATCCGATGTCGTGTGTGCTCCCATTCGGTAGGTAACAGCCTCAATCAAAGTAGGACCCTGGCCCGCTCTTGCACGGTTTAGCGCCTCCACCGTGACTGCATGCACTGCAACTACATCGTTACCATCAACGCGTACGCCCGGGAGTCCGAATCCATCTGCGCGGCGGGCCAGCGGCACGCGACTTTGTCGCTTCGTCGGTTCAGATATCGCCCATTGATTGTTCTGGCAGAAGAAGACGACTGGAGCTTGGTATGTAGCAGCGAAGACAAAAGCTTCGTTGACATCGCCCTCACTCATTGCGCCATCACCAAAATATGCAACGACTGCCTCGTCTCGATTGGCATTGCCAGTACCGGAATTGCCCGCCAGCCGAACCCCCATTGCATAACCAGTGGCGTGCAACGCATGCGCGCCGATAATGACTTGATATCCATAGAGGCGATGCAGACTTGCATCCCATGGCTGATGCGCAGTTCCTCGCCAAAATCGCAGCATGTCAAGCGGATCTATGTCGCGGCACCAGGCGACACCATGTTCACGATAAGTCGTGAAGGCATAGTCTTGTTTTTGCAACGCTCTACCAGAGCCGATCTGCGCCGCCTCCTGTCCCAGCAAAGGCGCCCAAAGCCCAAGTTGTCCTTGGCGTTGTAGGGCGGTTGCTTGTAGGTCCAGTTGTCGAACTAAAACCATATCGCGGTAAAGATCAAGTATCGCGGAATCGCCTAGCGACGATGGGTATCTTGCTTCTTCTCTGACGTTTCCATCACTGTCAAGGAGTTGAACAAGAGATTCGAACTGATCCACCTGGCCTCCACTACGAGTGAGCGTGAGACTTTCCAAACTTGTTGCTGCCATACTAATCTATTGACACCCCATAGTTACAAGAGCGCAAGATAACGCCATAACTTTAGAACAACCAGCCGAGATCAACCTACCTAGGCGCCGAATTCGGGGATCTTGACACCGTATTGGGTAGCAACTTCGACGATGTTTTGTTGGACTCCGCGAGAAACGTGAATCCCTTCACTTAGCCGCTTGGCTTTCGTCCTAGCCTCTATTTCTCCTGGCATGAAAGGGCGAGCCCCGCCTGGTGCACCCGCGTCGTGTAGCGCAACGGCAAACTGCTCGGTTATGGAACGGAAAACATCGAGCCCCACGAAACGTGAAATATCAACGGCCATAATGACGGTGCCGTTGCCATTTCCTCTCTTTGAAATCGCTGCCGGCATGTTTCCAGATAAAATTCCGGCTGCCACATCGATTAAGACAGACATGCCCGAACCTTTATGACCGCCGAATGTCAGGAGCGCTCCTCCATCGTCCAAATCTTGGGCTCGTGTAGAGGGCGCACCATTCTTGTCGATTAGAGCTCCGGGCTCGATTTCCTTATCGTTCATGGCGGCCAGTACTACTTTGCCCGCTGCAACCACAGCAGTGGAGAAATCTAAAATGAGGTTGTATCCATCTACTCCGGGGACCGACCAAGAAAATGGATTTGTACCAAGGAGCCTTTTGATCCCACCGAAAGGAGCAACAACCTCCCCGCCAGTATTACAGATAGCGATTCCCATCATTCCGGCGTCGGCGATGGAATCAACATATTCGCCTAGTCGGCCGATGTGATTTGTTCGGCTAAGCACCACTGTGGAGGTTCCCATTTCTCGGGCTGTGCTTATAGCAATATCAACCGCTAGCGCAGAGGCAGTTTGTCCCCAACCCCAACCACCATCGATTAGAGCAGTCGCCTCTTTCTTCCAAGCGATCTTGGGAAGAGCGCCGGTAACTAGTTGACCGGTAGGCACCCAGCTTGAATATTCAACTAAACGAATGATGCCGTGTGAATCGTGGCCAACTAGATTTGATAAGACAAGAGATTTGGCAACGGCCCTTGCCGATTCCGGTGAGGCGCCCATGCCAATCAGAACCCGGGATGTGAGCCCTTCTAGAGCTTCAGGAGTAAATATGTCGTTGCTCATATTAGATAAACCTAACTTCTACGAGTCCGAGGTCGGTGAAATCGGCAGAGACTAAATCTCCAGGTTGCACAAATGTGTGGGCCGTACATGTGCCAGTGCTAACAAGTTCGCCGGCTTTCACATCCCGGCCGCGCTCGCGCACCCAATTCACCATCCAGGTAAGACTCGTTACAGGGTGTCCCATAGCTTCGATTCCCTTTCCCGACTTAATGTAGGAATCGTTTACGTAGACGTCGATATTTGAATTAGGAAGTTCGATTTGCACCCACTCTGTATGACGTTTGCCCGTTACAAAGGCTGCGCCGCCAGCATTGTCGTACATCCCGCCGAAATATCCGCTCAAGCTATACCAATCCTCAAAAACAGAATCGCCAATTTCAATTACCGGCATTAAGCACTCAATGCCAGCCCGCAGATCTGCCTCGGTATATTCCTTATCTCGCGCTGGAAAATCAATTCCCAACTCGTAGGCAAACTCAAATTCGCAAAGGCGATAATTTACGAAAAATTCTGAAGGGATAACAGCTGGACTTTTAAAGATTGATCTCTTAAATAATCTACCAGGGGAGGGGCTGGGAATATTTTCTGCCTGACGCACTTGCTGACTTGCCGCGCCCACTTTCCAGCCGGCACCTTCCCAGCCCAGCGCGTATTCCAATTTGAGAATTACATCTTCCACAGATTGCCATGACCGAGCGCGCAGATGTTCTGGCATAACAACTGGAATTCGGGTGTGACGGCCCTGGACAATCAGATCAATTAATTCTTCAACTTCTTCACTTGTAAGGTCAGTTTCACGTGTCGATGGAAGTGATCCGCCTGGTGGCGTGGGACCGTGAATGAGACGGCCCCTATCTGTGAGGTATTCAGGGCGAGGATTGTGGCGGGCGGCACGGAGAATTTTTAGCCGGCCAGACTCGTACTGTTCGGCTAGATTCTCGCTCTGCGTAGAGTTCGCCACTTTAAGCCCCGTTCAGAGATTGAAGAATTCGTTGCTCCAAGGGATATTCCTTTGGTTCGTGATCAGGCAGGGCCATCCACCATTCAAAGTAGATTTCCAACATCTTTGGAAGATCAACTTTTGGAGTAAATCCTGTCATCTGGAAAATCTTCTCTGAATCCAAGGCGGAGTTGATTTCCGGAAATGGGAAAGTGACATTTTTTAGATCGAAGTTCAAGACATCAAGGTCGTACTGAGCAGGATTGTAATCAATGATCTTGGCAGGCTTTCCCGATATTTTCGCAGCGATTTCCACAAACCCAGCACTTGTCGTGGCCTTTGCGGTAGCGATATTAAATGCGTGACCATTTACTTTGTCGCCGCTCCTAATTAGCGCGAGGATGGCATCGGCAACATCTCCAGCGTAGACAAAGGGATGAATAGCTTTTCCCCCGTTGGACAAGAGGATGGGTTGACCTTTTAACAAGCGAGCAAAAGCAAAGGACTCTCGATCTTCATAATTTTCCGGACCTAGGACGAAAGGCAACCTGCATAAAGCCGTATTGAAAAACCCCGCTTTACTAAATCCAATAAGTAAAGATTCAGATTTGTTTTTTTCCAGGGCGTACGGAGCAAAGGGATGGGGTGGGCCCAGTGGAAAATCTTCGGTAACGGGAAAACTTTCACAATTGGAATAGACGGCGCCACTAGAGATGAAAATATATTGGGAGATTTTGCCCTTAAAGAAATTACCGGCGGTCTGCACCCACTCTGATGAATAAGCGGAGAAGTCAATGACGACATCAAAGTTTGAATTATTGAATTGGTCGAGCGCATCCTCTTGAGTTCTGTCGCAAAATACGTTGGTTGATCCGGCGTTTGGTTGGCGCGTTCCGCGATTGGCAATCGTAATCTCCGCGCCAATGGTTTCCAGTGCTCGAACCACGTATCGGCCCATGAAGCGCGTACCGCCGAAGAGCAACACTTTCATTGATGACTCATTTCGCTAGAGAATGCAATACTGTATCGCCATTGTAAACTGTTGACGGTGTTGGTATCAATGGCTAAAATCGCAAGATGGATTTAATCCGAGCAGTTCAAACTTATGAAGCTCGGGTACCGCTACCTAAACCGTTAGCTGTGGGATCTGCCCGAATAACTCACCGTACCTATTCGATTGTAAAAGTAACCACCTCCGACGGAATCATCGGGGTTGGTTATTGCTACAGCCGTGGGTTGCCCATGGCAAAGATTATCGACGAAGTTATGACTCCGATCGTCTTAGGCGCCACTGCCGAGTCGCCCGATGAGATACGCAAATTGGTACTCGGCTTCAATTGGCAATCTGCCGAGCATGGCACTTTAACTTCGGCAGCAAGTGCTCTAGATATTGCACTTCACGATATTGCGGGCAAAAGAGTTGGCAAGAGCGTGGCTTCTATGTTGGGTGCAACTGTTACAGAAACGCCCATCTATTCTGTCGTGGGCTATCACTACGGCAAAGATGAGTCCGGCTTAAATGACGAAATCGATTATGCGCAGAGTCGCGGAATCGCTTCCTTTAAAATTGTCGTGGGAGCCGATACGCCCGAGCGTGATGCCAAACGGTTAGCAGTGCTGCGCAGTAAGATTGCAAATTCAGCCCTCATTGCCGTCGACGCTTTTCGTACCTTCAAAACACTAGAGAATGCAATTAATCGAGTAAATCTCATTAAGGAATTCGGAATCTCTTTTGTCGAAGACCCTTTCTTGGAATCTGAAGGACGATTAGCCATCGCTTTAAGGGAGGCTACTGGAGTGCCGGTCTCATTTGGGGAATCTCTGGCTTCATCCAAAATGGTCGAGCAGGTGCTTGACTACAACCAGACTGATGTACTGCGAATCGACGCTTTAGTTATTGGTGGCGTCAACGAATTTTTGAAAGCCGCTGCGGCGGCTCACAAGCATGGAAAGTCATTTGCTACCCATATTCATACTGAAATTCATTCGCAATTAGCTGCGGCCTCACCTAATCTCTACCCTGGGGGGTTGGAGTACTTAGATCCACTTTATGAGATAGACCTATTTCATCATCTCCTGCTGGCGCCAATTGAAATCAGGAAAGGTAAGGCGGTTCTAAGCGTTGAGCCCGGGTTTGGAATTCAATGGGATTGGGATGCAATCCATAATTATTCGCACTGATTTGGGTAGAGAATTGGGGGTGTGAAGTCCTTGGAATTGCTAGATGAAGTCAGCGTAATTCCCTACCTAATTGAGCATGGAATTGTTGAGAAAGATCAAGAGTTCTCAATTGAGGTACTAACGGGCGGCGTCTCCAACACAGTCATGGCTATAACTACGCGAGAAGCCAAATGGGTATTGAAGCAAGCGCTACCTGCTTTAAAAGTGGCTGAAAAATGGGAGGCGGATCAGCGCCGAGCTGTGGTGGAAGCCGACGCTCTGGAGCTTTTTCATAAATTGAGTCCGAACCAAGTTCCGAAATTAGTTTTTATCGATCCAGTGGGTTTCGTCCTTATCATGGAACGTGCACCTACAGATTGCTCCCTATGGAAGACCGATTTGTTATCTGGTGTTTACAACGTGGATGTCGCGCGCACCTTGGGACGAACACTTGCAACGTGGCACCGCTTCGGGGAAGACAATCCATTACAAAGAATACGGTTCAAAGAGCATGTACTTTTTGACCAATTGCGAGTTGATCCTTTCTATCGTTTTGTGGCCAATCGCAATCCACTTCTTCGAGAATCGATTGGTCAATTGATCGCAGAATTGGAATCGGACCACAGCACACTTGTACATGGTGATTTCTCCCCTAAGAATATATTAGTATCTCCCCTGGGGCAGGTTTATATTCTCGATTTTGAGACCTTACATGTTGGTAACCCAGTTTTTGATTTAGCATTTCTTTTAGCACATTTGGTTTGTAAATTCTTTAGAGTTGAAGCGCAAGCGGATCGCTTAGCGCTAGCCAATCTAGCCAGAGAATTTGTTGTTGAGTATGAAAAGGTCCATTCAATATCTCCTTCTCTGGTCTTGCACACTGCCTTAATAGCGTTGGCCAGAGTGGAGGGTAAGTCCCCGGTGAATTACTTAAATCCCCCACAACAGGCATCGCTGCAGTTATTGACGAAGTCAATCCTTTCCGAGAGAACTTCTATACACGTATTAGATCTCTTTCAATTGGGGGCCGCATGAAAATCACCGATCTAATTGGTTACCAGGTTCTTGATTCCCGTGGTAAACCCACAGTGGCTGCTGCAGTTACTTTGGAAGATGGGACTACCCATACCGCCCGCGTTCCATCTGGAGCATCAACCGGAAAACATGAAGCTTTGGAATTGCGCGACGGCTCCAGCACACATGCTGATAAGTATTTTGGAGGCCACTCGGTTAACAAGGCTGTTGAAAATATCAATACGGTGATTTCTCAGCACTTAATCGGAGAACCAATCGATCTTTCACTAATTGATCAGAAATTGGAGCAGCTAGATCCGTCAGCCAACCATGGTCAGTTAGGGGCTAATGCAACTTTGGCGGTCTCTCTCGCTAGCGCGATAGCTGCGGCACACGCAAAAGGCCTTTCATTGGCTCGCTATTTTCAGCCAGACGGCAAATTGCTATTGCCAATGCCGATGGTCAATATTTTATCTGGTGGCGCACATGCCAACCGAACTCTAGATTTTCAAGATGTGTTGGTTGTTCCCTGTGGCGCAAATTCTTTCGCGGAAGCGATTTCTTGGGTCGTAGCTGTCAGGGAAAGTGCTGCCAAGCTGGGAAGCCAGCAAGGTAAAGTAACTAACTTGGTTGCCGATGAAGGCGGTCTGGGAATTGCCTTTCCTTCAATCCAGGAAGCCTGTAACTTTGTGCTTTCTGCCATTGAAGAGGTTGGCTTATCCGTGGGCTCCCAAGTCTCACTTGCCCTCGACGTCGCCTCCACGCAATTCTTTAAGGGTGAGCGTTACCAACTAAACAATCCTGGCAGGGAGTTCACCTCCGATGAGTTCGTGCACTTTATCCTCGGGCTTGTAACTGAATTTCCAATTGTTTCAATTGAGGATCCATTCGCAGAAGACGATTGGAACGCTTGGCAATCTTTTACTGGGCTTGCTCCAAGTAGCTTGCAGATTTTGGGTGATGACCTGCTCACAACTAATTCGGCTCGATTGGACAGATCTATTGCAACAAAGGCAGCAAATGCCATACTTATTAAGGCCAATCAAAATGGTTTGGTTACTTCAACTCTGGAAGTCTTATTACGCGCCCACGGCGCTGGATTCAACACCGTGGTCTCGGCTCGCTCCGGGGAGACAGAAGATTCATGGTTAGCGGATTTGGCAACTGGCTGGCGCGCCGGTCAAATAAAGGTTGGCTCCACGCATGGCGCCGAACGAAATGCCAAGTGGAATAGGCTTTTAGAGTTAGAGAAAAGAGAAGATACTGAATTCGCTAGACCATTTAACGGCGCAGGTTAATTCCGTCTCTCAGTTAGTAAGTTGCCCGACCTCCGCTGAGATCAAAGGTAAAGCCAGTTGAAAAGGTACAAGCCGGGGAGAGAATCCAAGCTGCAATTTCTGCTACTTCCTCAGGTTCGCCAAGTCTGCCCATAGGAATTTTTGCTTTAAGAAATGCAAATTGAGTTTCTGAAAATCCAGATGTCATCGGTCCGGTGATCATTGCA
>JANXME010000235.1 GCA_025354785.1 Actinomycetes bacterium
GTGGCAGCGGCCGAGCTTGGATATTTGGCTGGGGCTGACCGAATTGAAGGAACGCTCTTTGGAAATGGTGAGCGCACCGGAAACGTTTGCCTTGTAACCCTTGGATTAAATTTGATGAGCCATGGAATCGATCCGAAAATCAATTTTTCCAATATTGATGAGATTCGCCGCACCGTGGAATATGCAAATCAACTCCGGGTCCCCGAACGCCATCCTTACGGTGGAGATCTGGTATTTACTGCCTTTTCTGGATCCCATCAGGATGCAATTAAGAAGGGCTTAGAGCATATGGAGATTGCTGCTAAAGCCGCCGGCGTACAAATCGGAGAAGCTTATTGGGCTGTCCCATATTTACCGATCGATCCAAAAGATATTGGGCGCTCCTATGAGGCGGTTATTCGGGTTAACAGCCAATCTGGCAAAGGTGGCGTGGCCTACATAATGAAGCATGAGCACCACCTTGATTTGCCGCGCCGTCTGCAAATTGAATTTAGCAAAGTGATTCAGGCAAAAGCAGATTCTGAAGGCGGCGAAGTTCTTCCAGAACAAATGTGGAAGATTTTTGAAGACGAGTATCTGCCAACCGACTCGGCCCCATGGGGCCGTTTTCGAATAAAGGGGCTTTCACAAACATCGGTACTCGACCAGGATGTGAATCTTTCTGTATCCCTATTAGATAGGGGAGAGATGCAAGAGTTGGTTGGCCAAGGCAACGGTCCGATCGCAGCATTCTGTGCGATATTGCAAGGCCACGGAGTTGATGTGCGGGTCTTGGATTACTACGAACATGCCCTCGCTGCCGGCGGCGACGCTAGCGCAGCGGCCTATTTGGAATGCGCTATTGACGGTGAAGTTTTCTGGGGTGTCGGGATTGATCCGAATACGACAACGGCGGCGCTAAAAGCCGTGGTCTCGGCAATCAATCGCGCTATCCGATAGACCTTCCCATTACGGTAGGCGTATGAGCCTCTACCGCGACCAAGCGGTTGTCCTTCGGACCCATAAATTGGGTGAGGCCGACCGGATAATCACCCTGCTGACCCGAGAGCATGGGCGAATCCGTGGAGTTGCCAAAGGTGTGCGCCGTACTAAGTCTAAATTTGGAGCGCGGCTAGAACCAGGTAGCCATGTAGACCTACAACTTTTCGTAGGAAAAACTTTCGACACGATTACCCAAGTTGAGGCGATAGAAAATTACGGTGAAGCGCTGACACACGACTATCAACGCTGGACTATTGCCTGCGCAATATTGGAAACTGCAGAACGATTTACATCCCAAGAACATGAACCGGCGCTGCAAGAATATTCATTGGTGGTCTCGGGGCTTAAAGCCCTGGCCGAACAGGCACACGATCCGTCGCTTATCTTGGACTCATTCCTGCTTCGCTCATTGGCTATCGGTGGGTATGCCCCATCCATGACTATCTGTTCGCGTTGTGAAAAACCTGGTCCACATAAATATTTCTCTTTGATTGGAGGTGGCAGCGTTTGCGTGGATTGCCGACCATCTGCAAGTGCGACCCCCGCGCCGGAAACTCTGGAGTTGATGGCTGCTTTGTTAAGTGGAAATTGGGAGGTAGCAGATCAGAGCTCAGGTAGAAATCGGCGCGAAGCAACTGGTTTGGTAGCTGCTTATCTACAATGGCATCTAGAGCGAGGGCTGCGTAGTTTGCCAATGGTGGAGCGGGCATGATCCGAAAACCAAAACCGCATCGCTCTGGCGCGCTGCCTCCAAATTTTTCCAAGTCACAAATTCCCAACCATCTCGCGTTGGTAATGGATGGCAATGGGCGCTGGGCCCAAGAGAGAGGGTTACCTCGCACGGCCGGACATGAAGCGGGTGAGGCGGCGCTGTTTGATGTAATTGAGGGCGCCATTGAAGTTGGAATTCGAGAGGTGAGCGCGTTTGCTTTCTCGACGGAGAATTGGCGCAGATCTCCTGAGGAGGTTAAATTTCTAATGGGCTTCAATCGTGACGTAATTCGAAGGAGACGCGACGAGATGAATGAACTTGGCGTAAGAATTCGTTGGGTAGGTCGCCCAAAAAGGCTATGGAAAAGCGTGATAACCGAACTTGAAGAGGCAGAGAAATTGACAGCCGAAAATAGCGTCCTCACCTTAAATATGTGCGTAAATTATGGAGGGCGAGCGGAAATTGTGGACGCTGCCACGGCATTGGCAACGGACGTAAAGCGCGGCAAGCTCAAGTTAGATTCAATTAATGAAAAGGTCTTTGCCAGGTATTTGAACGAGCAAAAAATGTCAGATGTGGATCTCTTCCTACGTTCATCGGGGGAGTTACGGACCAGCAATTTCTTGCCCTGGCAATCGGTTTATGCGGAGATGGTTTTTATGGATGTTCTTTGGCCAGATGTAGACCGCCGGGTTCTTTGGCGGGCGCTGGAAGAGTACGCAAAGCGCGAACGTCGATTTGGAGGGGTTTAGCATTGGATTTATGCAATAACATTTTAGATTGCCACAAGGGTTGACAGTAGAGAGCGATTAGGTATTGCCCTAAGATGGGTCAAGGAGGCTTCCCATGAAGATTGCGCGTGTAGTGAAGGCCGACCCGTCCGACGCTTTTCATTTAGAACGTCGCGCCGGCGCTTCGTTGGAGCCCTCCGTTGAACATAGGGCCATCCGACAAGTTCGCCGTTTGTGGGTCGCACTAATTATTATTACTTTGTCGGGCGTGGGCTACATCCTCTATTCCAACGTTCATTCCACTCGTAGCGCAATTACCTTTGATGCTCAGGCCGTTAAGGGAAAAGTTGGGCTTACAGGGGAGGAGTTGCGTCAATTAGTGGTTCAAGAGGCGATCACCGCATATTGGGTGGGACCAGATCCCGGCGCTCGCTACGCGCTGAGCGTACTTAGCGACGGTCAAGTTTTTGTTCGCTATCTTGCCGGCGGCAAAGGGCTAGAGGATAAAAAAGCGGCTTACAAAGTAATCGCCACTTATGTGACCGCTAACGCCTTTTCCAAGACTCAGGAGGCAGCTACCTCCAAGGGAGGTGTTGGATTTGTAAATAGCGATGGAAACGCTGTTTATTACTCATCAACTCGCCCGACCAATGTTTATATTGGGCTAAAAGATCAGAATTTCCAAGTTGAAGTCTTTGATCCGGTCGCCGGAGGCGCCCTGACCGCGGCGAAAAGCTCCGGCGTCGTCCGCAAAATCGTTTAATTCCGATGTTTTCTTCAATTTTCCAGACAAACCTGCTCTTTCCGCCTGAGAATGGGCAGGTTTGAGCGTTTAACGCGGGGTAGACTAACGTGCGTGAGGTCTACTTTTTCTTGTCCAGGTAACGCCTGCTTCAGACCCAGAACCGATGGCAATTCGTCGTCGGGTAGACCCCACTCTTCTGCCTCTAACTTTTGAGAGTTAGTTAAAGGGAGGGCAGGTTCGGATTGGCGTCGTCAATCCGATGTGAGGGCTGGCTTGAGCACGCTCCATATCAGCCAAAAGTGTTTTAGAAATGGTGGGAACGGAACTCGTGCCCAATAACGAGATTAGAGATATCGCCGGCGACTTTAAGCCTGCCCGAAAATTCAAATTTCGCTCCCTGGTCCCCTATTTGGTCACCGCCTTTCTGTTCTCATCAATAAGTTTTGGGGTTACCTATTTTCTAAATTCGAAAACACGGGAGAAGGAACAGATTCTCTTGGTCCTCCATGGCGGCAAGGCGGTTGATGAAGTTGAATTACGTAAAGTAGTTCGATCAAGTGGCCTAAATGTCTATTGGGTTGGCCCCGAACCGGGAGCTAAATATGTTCTCGATGCGGCTGTAACCAGCACTATATCAATTCGTTATCTGCCGGCCGGCACCAAAATGGGAGATACCACAATTTCATATCGAGAGGTTGGCACCTTCGTGTCGCCAAACGCCTTTAAAGTTACGCAGCAGGCAGCCACCGCTCAATTCGGCGTGGGCTTTGTAAATGCCGATGGCAATGCAGTTTTTTATGATTCGCGTGATCCTAAAAATGTTTACGTAGGTCTAAAGAATAAAAATATTCAAGTTGAGATTTTTGACCCTCGCCCCGATCAATCCCTTGCCGAAGTCTTGATGCAGGGAAAAATTCAGAAGATAATTTAGGTCGGCGCATTTTTTTCCTCAGGTGAGATGGGATAAGAACCTATATCTCACCATATTTGTTTTGCACTTTTTAGCAATTGTTGCACAAACCAAATAGTTCAACGCTATGTCCGACCTCTCTAAATCCTCTAATGAGGCCCTGGCTGGCAGCCCACTTTTCTATTACGGCGCTGGCAATTTCTTCTGTTCTGCCACAACTTCGACAAATCAAGTGGTGGTGATGGGTTTCCCCGCACATTCGGTAAATCGCTTCACCACCTTCTCGGCGTAATAAATCAATCAACTTTTCATCCACCAAAGATTGCAAACCACGATAAATTGTCGTGAGTCCGATTTTTTCGCCATCGCGCACCATTGATCGATGCACTTCTTGCGCACTGGCAAATCCGCCAACTCGTTCCAAGGTGGCCAAAATTCGATGAGCTGATTTGTTCATCTGCGCTATATCATTCCAACGATAAGCCACATCACGCCTACGCCGGCGATGGTCGCCACCATCGTTAGTCGAGAAGGGTGGCGGGAATGCGCTTCGGGCAAAATATGGGAGGTCGCTAAGTAAATGACAAAGCCAGAAAAGACAGCGAGATAGATTCCCAAATATGGATCGCTAATGGTTAAGTAGGTTCCAAGGGAGGCCCCGGCAATCCTCATGAGGGCATCGACTGTCAGAAGAGAGATAGCGCGACGATTCCAATGTCCGCTCTTTACCAAAAAAGAGACGGTGTTGAGTCCATCGCTAAATGCGTGCCCAAGGACTGCTATAAAGACCGCAAAACCGAGTGAATTACTTATGTGAAAGGCCAACCCGAGTGCGGCGCCATCTAGAAACACGTGGCCGGCCATCGCCAAGGCGCCCAACGTTCCGGCAATATTTGCACTGTGTTGATGCTCATGGGCGTAATCTGATTCGGCTGGTTCGTGAGATCCAAAAAATTGTTCAGCGAAGTGCAGGGCTAGAAAGCCCGCTACAAATGCCACGGACACTGTTGGCACATTTCCCAGCATCTCTTTATTTAATGAAAAAACCTCAGGCAGAAGATCAAAGGAAACTAACCCCAGGAGCAGCCCCGCGGCCAATCCCAGGGTGAGATGGAGTCGATCCCGCGATCGAATCGCAAGGTACCCGCCAGCTGAGGTGGCCACAGCGGTCAGACCTGCCAGGACGATTGCGATATTCACTATGGAAAAGTAGCAGAAATGAAAATGGTTGTCATTTTCAAGGTATTCCAATTCTTCAAATCGGGGCGAGCGGGTAAAGTTCTCACCTACGGGTTGCAACCAGAACGGTTGTGCACCGCCGACAGCCAGCCGGATGGAGAAAAGACCATGGCAGACCGCCTCGAATCAATTGTAAGTTTGGCCAAACGACGGGGATTCGTCTATCCCTCCAGTGAAATTTATGGTGGCTTGCGCGCGGCCTGGGATTATGGCCCCTTAGGCGTGGAGCTCAAAAATAACGTCAAACGCCAGTGGTGGAAATCCATGGTGACGGGTCGCGAAGATGTCGTCGGCTTGGATTCATGCGTCATTTTGGCCAAAGAAGTTTGGGAAGTATCCGGCCATGTGGCGACTTTTTCAGATCCTTTAACTGAATGCACCTCCTGCCATAAACGGTATCGAGCCGATCACTTGGAAGAGGCTTTTGAGGCCAAGAATAAGCGTGCGCCTCAATCTCTGGCAGAAGTAAATTGCCCAGCATGTGGAAATAAAGGTCAGTTCACGACGCCCAAACAATTTTCTGGGCTCCTTAAAACCTTTCTAGGCCCGGTTGAAGACGAATCTGGGTTGGCTTATTTACGCCCGGAAACCGCCCAAGGAATCTTTATTAATTTTGATAACGTCGCCACCACATCGCGAAAGAAGCCACCCTTTGGAATAGGACAAATTGGAAAGTCATTTCGCAATGAAATCACTCCTGGAAATTTTATTTTCCGCACACGTGAATTCGAACAGATGGAGATGGAATTTTTTGTGGTTCCAGGGACCGACGAGCAGTGGCACCAATATTGGATTGATACGCGACTGAGTTGGTATACCGATTTGGGCATAGATCCGCAACGATTGCGAATTTTTGATCATCCAAAAGAAAAATTGTCGCACTATTCCAAACGCACGGCCGATATTGAGTATAAGTTTGAATTCGCTGGCACTGTCTGGGGAGAGTTGGAAGGCATTGCAAGTCGCACAGATTTCGACCTGAAGGCCCACTCTGCCGCAAGTGGAAAAGATTTAAGCTGGTTTGATCAAGAGAAGAATGAACGCTGGACTCCCTATGTCATTGAACCTGCCGCTGGAGTAGATCGTTGCGTGCTTACTTTCCTTTTGGATGCCTTCACCGAAGATGAAGCGCCAAATTCCAAAGGAGTGATGGAGAAGAGGGCAGTTCTAAAAATCGATTATCGTCTGGCACCAATCAAAGTGGCTGTGCTTCCGCTTTCGCGCAACGCAGATCTTTCTCCAAATGCACGCGACTTGGCCACCCAGCTTCGCAAGAATTGGAGCGTAGATTTTGACGATGCGGGGGCGATTGGCCGTCGCTACCGTCGCCAAGATGAGATTGGCACTCCTTTTTGTATCACCATTGATTTTGAGACTCTAGTAGATCAGGCAGTGACGATTCGCCATCGCGACTCCATGGTGCAGGAGCGAGTTGCACTCGATCAGGTAGAGGCATGGTTAGCGCCACGACTACTCGGCTCGTAGAACCACTGGTTCTGCGTCTATCTAGTGGCAAATATGCGATAGATCCTCCGGTTGTCTTGGCGCCGATGGCCGGCATCACCAATGCACCTTTTCGAACACTTTGTAGAGAACAAGGCGCGGGACTTTTCGTCTCAGAGATGGTTACTGCGCGGGCGCTAATTGAACGTCGACCCGAAACTTTGCGCATGATCGCACCTGGCGCAGGTGAATGGCCGCGTTCGGTTCAACTCTATAGCGTGGACGCTAGCGCTATGCGCGCCGCGGTCACAATGTTAGGTAAGGAGAATTTAGCCGATCACATTGATATGAATTTTGGCTGTCCAGTGCCTAAAGTGACGCGCAAAGGTGGAGGCGCAGCGTTGCCATATAAGCGCCACTTATTTTCAGCAATTGTTGGCGCGGCGGTAGAAGCGGCAAGACCCTTTGGAATTCCGGTAACGGTGAAGATGAGGATTGGCATAGATAGCGACCACGAGACTTATTTAGAAGCGGCTAAATCCGCAGCAGCTCTTGGTGTCAATTGGGTGGCTCTGCATGCTCGCACGGCAGCTCAAATGTATGAAGGAAAATCTGATTGGAGCGCTATTTCACGATTGGTAGAACATCTAAAACCCAGTGGCGTTCCCGTGCTGGGTAATGGCGATATTTGGAGTGGGCGTGATGGCGCGGCGATGATTAAAGAGACTGGCTGTGCCGGAGTAGTTGTTGGCCGCGGATGCCTGGGTCGGCCCTGGCTATTTAACGATTTGGTGGCAACTTTTAGCGGGGAAGTAAGTCGTAGCCAGCCAACACTTTTTGAAGTTCGAGAAATTATTTACCGTCACGCACAACTTATAGTCGAATATTTTGAATCTGAGGATCGTGGTTGTCGAGACCTGCGAAAGCACATGGCTTGGTATCTAAAAGGATTTTCGGTTCCAGGCGAATTGCGTCGCCAATTGGGAATGGTGGAATCTTTATCGCAGTTGAGAGGCCTTCTGGATTCCTTGATGGATCAGCCATATCCGGTGGAGGTTGGTGCTAAGCCACGCGGTCGGACTAGCCATGGTCGCCCTGTGACGCTGCCTTATGGGTGGCTGGATAACCCGGATGAATTACCTAGTATCGAACTTGAAGACGCTTTTTCCGGCGGTTGAAATGTTTGGATTCAAAATTATCCGCAGACTATTGAGTGTCTTACTACTCTTGCTAATCGTTGTTCCGCTATTTGCACTTGGAAAGACTTGGTATGCGGCGCACTATCCCACAATCGCGCGCGCAGATGTGATTGTCGTTTTAGGAGCTGCCCAATTTGACGGTCGGCCCAGCGAAGCGTTGCAAGCACGTCTGGTGGAGGCGCAGAGAATTTTCAAACTCGGACTTGCCCCACTAATCATCACAGTCGGAGCAGGCGCTCCAGGGGATCGAACAACAGAGGCTGCAGTGAGTAAAAATTGGTTGATCGCCCAAGGAGTAAGAATGAATTCAATAGTCGCAATCGAGAAGGGGCGAGATACTTTAATGAGTACCCGCAGTTACATTTCGGAGATGCGAAAGCGCGGTGCAACTTCGGTCATTATCGTGACGGATCCCTACCACTGTCTGCGATCAATGACGATGGCACGAGATTTGGGTGCCAAGAGCACATGTTCTCCAGTTCGAAGTGGGCCAAATTCAATAAAACGAGCTGATTTGCATTATGTAATTCGAGAAACTGGCGCCTATTTGGCTTATGTAACACTTGGCCGGCGGGGCATTACGGTGAGCGATCATTTAGGTAAGGCTTAGTGGGGCTTAAGGTATCTATGTGAGTACTTATAGCGATAGCGATCTAGAACGCTTCGTCTTTGAACCAGCAAAGCGTTCTGGACGCACGGAGTTCATGCGCGATCGCGCCCGCGTGATTCATTCGGCATCTCTTCGCCGATTAGGAGCTAAGACGCAAGTTGCCGTGCCATGGGAGAACGACTTTCAAAGAACTCGTTTGGCCCACTCTCTGGAAGTTGCTCAAATTGGTCGGGAGTTAGGCGATTCGCTAGGCGCCGATCCAGATCTGCTTGATACAGCCTGTCTGGCCCATGATTTAGGCCATCCGCCCTTTGGGCACA
Source organism: Actinomycetes bacterium (assembly GCA_025354785.1). Lineage (GTDB taxonomy): Bacteria > Actinomycetota > Actinomycetes > Nanopelagicales > Nanopelagicaceae > QYPT01. The sequence goes on from JANXME010000235.1 coordinate 8,891, forward strand.
ATGGCGAGAGCGCGTTGGCTGAAATAACTCAAGGATGTGGTGGATTTGAGGGCAATGCTCAGAGTTTTCGTTTGTTGACGCGGTTAGAGGCAAAAACTTTTTCGCCAGAATCTCGCTCCGTCGGACTAAATCTCACTCGCGCTTCCCTTGATGCAGTTACGAAATATCCCTGGGTTCAAAACGATGGTCAGCGCAAGTATGGTGTTTACCACGACGATCTGGAGATATTTAACTGGATGCGGCAGGAGTCGCAAGATTTACGTCGCTGCCTAGAAGCCCAAGTGATGGATTGGTCTGATGATGTCTCCTACTCCGTGCATGATCTGGAAGATGCCCTTGTTGCAGGCCAAATCCAGGTTTCAAATTTTGAAAGGGATCTTCCCTCGTTGTATGAAGTAATGAACTCCGATTATGGATTAGATGCCAGTGAAGCAGAGGCAATCGAGGCGCTGGGACGTTTGCAAGCTTTGAGTTGTTGGCCAGATTCCTATGACGGAACACATCGAAGTTTGGCCCGCCTCAAAGATTTAACCAGCCAACTAATCGGTCGATTTGTATTGGCAGCGGAGGTGGAGACGCGCAAAGTCCACGGTGACCAAAAATTGGCGCGATACAGTGCCAACTTAGAAGTTCCCCGCGAGCAAAGAATTGAAGTGGGTCTATTGAAATCTATCGCTGGTCACTACTTAATAAATGCTCCTGTTTCGCAAGATAGGTACGCCAAGCAACGCACGGTTATTACAGATCTAGTTGAGATGTTGTTGGAACGGGCGCCAACAGTTCTGGATTCTATTTTTTTAGAGGATTGGCAGAGTGCGCGAGGGGATAGCGGTCGCTTGCGAGTTGTCATCGATCAAGTGGCAAGTTTGACCGATGTTGGTGCTTATAACTTGCATGAGAAGTTGAGTACAGGCGCGGATGCCCAGATAGAGTGGAAACCATGAGTGGGCGCATAAAGGATGAGGACGTCACCTACATTCGAGAGCGAGCTCCGATAGATGAAATCGTGGGAGATTATGTCCAATTAAAAAACGCTGGAGGCGGACAGAAGAAAGGCCTTTGCCCCTTCCATGATGAAAAATCTCCTTCATTTCATGTTACCCCGAGCAAAGGCTATTTTCACTGCTTTGGCTGTCAAGCTGGCGGAGACGTTATTGCTTTTATTATGAAGATCGATCACCTTTCTTTTACGGAAACTGTAGAACGGTTGGCCGATCGCATTGGTTATACCTTGCGGTATGAAGAAGGCAGTAATACAAAATCTGCCCCCGCCGGTCAACGTTCGCGGTTAATTGCTGCAAATGCAGCTGCGGCCAAGTTTTATCAGAGCCAACTCAATGAGTCGACCCAGGCACAATTTGGACGCGATTTACTTACAAAACGTGGATTTGATCGGGCTGCCTGCGAAAAATTTGAAGTTGGCTATGCCCCAGATGAATGGGATTCGTTGACGAAGTACTTGCAGGGACAAGGATTTTCGGTTGATGAATTGGAAATTGCCGGACTTTCTAAGATGGGTCAACGCGGTCCGATAGACCGTTTTCGCAACCGCCTAACTTGGCCCATTCGCGACATATCAGGAGATGTCGTTGGATTTGGCGCACGCAAGTTAGCCAGCGATGCCAATGATTCAGGTCCGAAGTATCTAAATACTCCGGAAACCCCAATTTATAGGAAGAGTCAAGTGCTCTATGGGCTAGAGATGGCCAAGAAAGAGATCGCGCGCAAACGTCAAGCGGTAATTGTGGAGGGCTATACCGATGTTATGGCTGCGCATCTGGCAGGTATTCCCACCGCTGTTGCTACATGTGGAACTGCCTTTGGCGCGGATCACATTCGAATTTTGCGGCGCTTGCTGATGGATGACGACACATTTCGAGGAGAGGTAATTTTCACCTTTGATGGTGATGCAGCCGGACAAAAAGCTGCTCTGCGCGCCTTTGGCGATGACCAGAAATTTGTGACTCAAACCTTTGTGGCCGTAGAACCGGATGGGCTAGACCCCAGCGATCTGCGACAGCAGAAAGGGGATCTAGCACTGCGAGATCTCATTGCCCGGCGAGTCCCACTTTTTGAATTTGCTATTCGCACCGAACTGAAAGAACATAAATTGGATTCTGCTGAAGGCAGAGTGAATGCTCTAAATGCCGCAGCGCCGTTAGTGGCACAAATACGCGATAAATCATTGCGCCCTGAATATATTCGTTTGCTGGCCGGATGGTTAGGAGTAGATACAGAGATTGTTGCTTCTGCGGTGAATGCAGCGTTGCGTTCTGCGCCCGCCCCGGTTGCGTCGGCTAGAGGAGAGCGCGAAACCAGCACTGAAGAGGATGATGGAAAGTGGCGACCAAACCCGAAGGAGCCGCGACTTTCTCTAGAGCGCGAGGTGCTGAAATCACGACTCCAAATGCCAGAGTTGACCCAAGGCTGGAGCGAGATCGAATTGGGAGCCTTTACCCATCCGGCCTACATCCAACTGCGCGCGCTCTTGGATGATAATGGCGCGGCGACCATTCGGGCCGAGACGGCCGCGGATCCCCATATGCAATCTTTGATCGCCGAACTTAGCGTGGAACCTATCCGGACCGATGGCGAGATTTCCCTGCGCTATGTGGCCTCCATTGTGGCGCGCTTGCGAGAAGTTGGCGTCAGTCGGGCAATTGCCGAGGCGAAATCCACTTTGCAGCGCCTCAATCCTTTAACCAACGAGCAGGAGTACACCACTCTCTTTACTGATTTAGTGGCACTTGAGGCTAAGCGTCGCTCCTTGCATGATTTAGCCATAGGGGACCTTTAGCCTGCCCCCTATTGGATGACCACTAGTTTTATCGGCGCCTAGCAGGTGCGCTAGAGTTCGCTCTTGCCTCAAGAAAAAGGTATTTCGTAATCCCTGATAGCTCAATTGGCAGAGCAGCCGGCTGTTAACCGGCAGGTTCTTGGTTCGAGTCCAAGTCAGGGAGCAAGTATTTTCGACTCTACCTAATAGGCTTTTGCCATGGTGAAAACTTATCTCAGCGGTCTTCGTGCATCTTGGCGCTCGCAATCGCCCTCCATTCGCTTGATCCGCCTCTGGCTGGGCGTAACTTGGATTTATGGCGGATTGGATAAGGCGACCGATCCTCATTTCCTTGGTAAGACTGGGGCGACCTCGATCTCGCGTGTTCTAACGGGCTATGCCGGTTCATCTCCTATCGGCTTTATTTTCCGCCACTTAATTGAACGATCGACTTTGGTGGGAATAGTGGTGATGCTAAGTGAATTCGCTATTGGGTTAGCAACTCTTGCCTGGATTGCGCCGACTTTCATTGCTTTTACAGGTTTTACTATGTCCACGGGCTTGTGGTTGGCAGCAACCTGGCATGTAAAACCATATTTCTTAGGAAGTGATACCGCCTATGCAATTCTGTGGCTGGCATATTTTCTTGCTTTACTCGGCAAGCGCCGTCGTATAGATATCTCCCTGGATAGACGGGGCGCAATTCGGTTAAGCCTTCTCGGGTTGGGATCGGGGCTAGCCACACTTGGAGGTCAACTAACGCAACGATCGCTCAAAGCTTCTCCAGAACAATTGGCCAAACAAATTGTGAGAGAGGCAGACCTGGCAGTCGGACAGACTCATGAATTTGCCGCCATAAGTGGCCAACCAGCGATTCTCTTTAGAACTGCTAACGGTGTCTTTGCATACTCGGAAATTTGTACACACCAAGGCTGCACCGTTGCCTACTTCCCGAAGGAGAAGGTCTTGGTATGCCCCTGCCATCAGGCCACTTATGACCCCTTTGATGGCGCGAAAGTCCTGAGCGGTCCGGCTCCTGCTCCGCTGGAGAAAATTCGGGTGGAAGTCAAAGGGGAGTGGATAGTTCAACTCTAGGTTTTGCACAACTTTTGAGATTCTCATCAAATATTCAGGTGATTATCGGCTGAGATTGCATTACCGTCGCTAAGTTAGCGAAAATAATAATTGATTGAAAGGGCTGGTTATCAATGTCGGCAATGCGAATTCTAAACGAAGGCAAGGCTCGCTTCGCGCGTTCCACAACATTAAAGATTGCATCCGGTTTTATTTTAGGAGCGTCTTTGGTGGGAGGTATCGCAACTGCGGTGGTCGCGCCAGTACCTGCGGTAAAAGCTTGCGTCGACAATAAAACCCAAGCCATGTTTTTAGCGTCCAAAGGTAGTTGTACATCAAAACAGAGTTTGGTTGATTTGGGTACAGGTGGACTGAATGTCAAAGCAATTGCTGCGGCAGTGACCCCGAGCGTTGTAACTGTGAGCGTCACATCAGCAAGTGGAGGTGGGACGGGTTCTGGTTCTATCATTCAAAGTGGCGCGACCTCAAGTTACATCATGACCAATAATCACGTTGTAGAAGGTGCCGCGGCTGGGGGCAAGATCTCGGTTGAATTTTCCAATGGTGATACCGCTGATGCGACGATCGTTGGAAGGGATACGACTTACGACCTAGCCGTCATCCAAGTACAAAAGGGAAATCTTCCTGTCATTGCTTTTGGAGATTCTTCGACCTTAAGCATCGGAGATGCAGTCATTGCTATTGGCTCCCCACTTGGACTCTCTAGTACGGTAACCAGTGGAATCGTCTCGGCGCTGAATCGCCCCGTGACCACCGGAAGTACCAGCACCACATCTTTTATCGACGCTATTCAAACTGATGCCGCAATAAACCCGGGCAATTCCGGCGGTGCTCTGCTTGATTCGCAAGGTCAAATTGTGGGCGTTAATTCCGCGATTGCCACTCTGACATCGGGTTCAACTAGCGGCAGCATTGGATTGGGCTTCTCTATACCGATCAATGAAGCCAAGCGAGTGGCCAACGAGTTGATAACTACAGGAAAGTCGACCCGGCCTGTGTTGGGGGTCTTTTTTGATAGCGCTTACACAGGGACCGGCGCAAAGGTTCTTTCCTTAAGTGCCGGAGAAGGCGCGGCGGTGGCAGGAATTCCGGCGGGCTCAATTATTCGATCC
>JANXME010000101.1 GCA_025354785.1 Actinomycetes bacterium
TCTTTGTTCTCTCGGTAGGTGTTCTTGTAGTCGCTGCAGTTGTCTTTGTGGAGCAAGCCCAACGTCGAATTCCAGTGCAGTATGCCAAGCGCCAGGTTGGACGACAGAGCTATGGTGGAACGAGTACTTATATTCCGATCAAAGTAAACCAAGCTGGCGTTATTCCAGTTATTTTCGCCTCTTCCTTGCTCTACATCCCTTCTCTTGTTGTGAATTTCACTGGCAGCAAAGCGGCATGGGCGGTCTGGATTAGTCGCAACTTTGTAAAGGGAGATCACCCGATCTACATTCTTTCTTACGCGGCCATGATTATTTTCTTCACCTACTTCTATGTTGCAATCACTTTCAATCCCGATGAAGTTGCCGACAATATGAAGAAGTACGGCGGGTTTATTCCAGGTATTCGTGCAGGACGTCCCACATCTGAATATCTGCAGTATGTGCTTTCTCGAATTACTGCACCGGGCTCGGTTTATTTGGCCTTTGTTGCGATTATCCCGATCCTGGCGCTGATTCTCTTTGGCGCGACTCAAAACTTCCCATTTGGTGGAACCGCTATCTTGATTGTGGTCGGCGTTGGACTTGATACCGCCAAGCAAATCGAGAGCCAATTGCAGCAACGTTCATATGAGGGGTTCTTGCGCTAATGCGTTTAGTCCTGGTTGGACCACCAGGTGCGGGCAAGGGAACCCAAGCTCAATTCCTAGCAGCGCACTATTCCATTCCGCATATCTCCACTGGGGACATCATGCGCGTAAATATCAAGCAAGGCACTGCACTGGGGCGCGAAGTTAAGTCCTATATGGATCGCGGAGAACTTGTTCCAGATACTGTGACAAATGAGATGGTGCGGCTTCGGTTAAACGAAGGCGATCTCGGGAACGGCTTCTTGTTGGACGGTTTTCCCCGCAATGTTGGACAGGCCGAAGTCCTACGTGCGATTTTGTCGGAGAAGAAGAGCCCCTTAGATGCGGTGCTAGAGCTTTCAATTCCCGCGGATGAAATTGTGAAACGTCTTTCCGGGCGACGCACCTGTAGAAATTGCGGGAAAGTTTGGCATGTGGCCTTCGAACCCTCCGCCGTTGCTGACGTCTGCGATGTGTGCCAAGGCGAGCTCTACCAACGCGAAGATGACAAAGAGGAAGTCATTACTCGCCGGTTAGAAGTATTTAAAGAACAGACTTCGCCGATTGTCTCTTTCTATCGCAACGAAGGGCTGCTCATTACGATTAGCGCCTCGGGGACCGTCGCAGATATTACCGAGCGAGCGATAAGCGCGCTCAGCCGAGTGCACTAGAGAAATTTCTGTGGCAATACAAATAAAGACTCTTGACCAACTCAAATTAATGCGTCGTGCCGGACTTTTAGTCGGGCAAACCTTGGAATTGCTCCGAACTTCCATAAAGGCAGGACTGCGCACAGATGCGCTAGACCTGATTGCCGCCTCCAACATAAAGAGAGGTGGCGGAACTTCTAATTTCGATGGGTATCACGGATTCAAAGGAACGATATGTGTCTCCATCAATGATGAGATTGTGCACGGGATTCCGGGAGATCGAATAATTGAAGAGGGCGATATTGTCTCCATCGATTGCGGAGCGATTATTGAGGGCTGGCATGGAGATGCAGCGATCTCGGTGGGTATAGGAAAAGTCAATGCTGCAGATCAAAAGCTGATGGATGTTTGCGAAGAGTCGATGTGGCGCGGGATTGCCGCTGGCGGGGTCGGCGAAAACCTTTCAAATATTGGCCATGCCGTTGAAGATTATGTTAGATCTCAAGGCAAATATGGAATATTGCAGGAGTACGGCGGACACGGTATTGGGACAGAGATGCATATGGAGCCGCATGTTCTCAATTTTGGAAAACGTGGTTTCGGTCCGAAATTGGAAATCGGAATGGCTCTAGCAATTGAGCCCATGATTACTCGTGGCACACATAAAACGAGCATTTTGGAAGATGAATGGACCGTGGTATCAAATGATAAATCAAGAGGTGCACATTTCGAACATTCCTACTGCATCGCACCAGATGGAAAGCCCTTTGTTTTGACGGCTCTAGATGGCGGTCGCGCCAAATTGGCAAGTTTGGGCGTGGAAGTAAGTGGCCTTCTTAATTAAGTTGGATTTGCACCAAGACTCTTGCGAAGAATATGGTCTAGGAATTTCAAATACTTCTCGATTTCGATCTTATCATCTGCAATATCGTCCACAACTTTTCCGATGGTATACGCCTGTAGAAAAACGGCTACGGAAGCTGGGTCAATATTAGGATCAACAAATCCTTTGTTAATTGCTTCTTGCACTAGATCTGTCACAGCATCGGTGAGTCGGTCTTGTTCTGCCGCCAACTCCTTTGCCATCTTGGCATTGGTTTCCGACAATGCGAGAACACGCGCGCGTTCAAATCGAATATTGCGCACTTGCGGCTCTTGAGTGGCACGGTTGACTAAACTTAATCCGTAAAAAAGCTCTTCCTCGGTGGATGCTTTGGCTAGGGTCGTGGAAATAAGACGGATGTTGACATCAACCCCGAGTGAGAACCTAAAGACTAGAGCGGCATTAATGAGATCGGAGAAGTCCTCAAAGTGATGGTAAAGAGAGCCCTTGGATATGCCGGATACTTCCAGAACATCCTCGCTGCGAATATCTTCCAACGCCTTTTCATCTAGCATCGTAACTACAGTCGCGATTAGCGAATCCTTCGTGGGATGATTTCTTGCCATGGCGTTCTCCTGCAATCCTAAAGAATTCTAATCCGCTTTATTGAGTTTTGAAGTCCCAAAACTTGAGCGAAGAACTAAATCCAACAATTTCATGTATTCATCATGATCTACATTGATTCCAGCTATATCGTCGACTACTTTGCCAAGACTGTAAGCCTGAAAAAATATCGCCAGGGATCTAGGATCAATGTCAGGTCTAAGAAAACCTTTATTTATCGATTCCTCAACCAGGTCTATCACCGCGTCGGTAAGACGGTCTTGTTCAACAGCCAATTCTTTGGCCAGGGTTGGATTTGATTCTGAAAGTGCCAGAACTCTTGCTCTCTCCAGGCGGATCCCTTTGCTCTCTATTTTTTGAGTGGC
>JANXME010000291.1 GCA_025354785.1 Actinomycetes bacterium
GGGCTCATCCAGGAGTAAGACCTCTTCGGGCCCTTGCAGCAACGCGCGCAGAACCAATTTCTTCTGTTCTCCCCCAGAAAGTGTATTTACTTTGCGGTGCGATACTGCTTCAAAAGATTTCCCCATCGCCTCTGTGCAACAAACATCCCAAATCACCTCAAAGTCGTAACCGCCCGCATCTCCCCAATCAACTAAAGCTTGCGCATAGGCCATCTGGTCGCGCTCTTCATTGCGCGAATTCATAAGTTCTTCGCTGGCAATTACTTGGGAAGCAACATCTCTAATCCTCTTTGGAGCCACTGAGACCAGTAGGTCGCGCACCGTGGACTCATCGCGCACCGAGCCAATAAATTGGCGCATAATTCCCAGACCGCCGGATATTGAAATGGCACCTTCGTCTGGCTCAATGTCGCCAGAGATCATGCGAATCAAAGTGGTCTTTCCCGAACCATTCGCGCCAATAAGGGCCACCTTGGCTCCCTCGCCAACTCGAAAATTTACATCACTTAAAAGAACCCGCCCGTCAGATAATGAGAATTCCACACCGTTTACATCGATGTGTCCCATTACCCCTCCTCCGCTTCTTCTTCCCTAGCCGCATACGCCTCACCGCGGCGTTGCAAAGTAGTTTCGATTCGTTCTAAAAGTTCACCATCTGGTGGATATTCCACACTCAAAAGAGTCAGCCCCCTGGCCGGAAAGACCAAACTATCGGAAACTCGTTGCCGGTTGTCGAGTAATTCTTTTACCCATTTTGAGTCAAAGCGGCCATCCGCCACACAGACAACGGCCCCTACTAGATTGCGAACCATTGAATAACAAAAGGCATCGGCAGTAATTTTTGATATCAACGTTCCATAACCATCTCGAAGCCAGGAAAATTCTTCCAATGTACGGATAGTCGTGCTTCCCGGTCGATATTTACAAAAGGCAGCGAAATCGTTTTCGCCCAGGAGCAGGGCACTTGATTCCTGTAACAAGGCGAGGTCTAGGGGCCGATACCAAGGCGCAACATCATAACGAGCCAGTGGAAGAACTGTCCGATTGGAATCCACGATTTTGTACTCATATTTTCTTCGCAACCCTGAAAAACGCGCATGAAATCCCCTTGGAGCTACTGCCGCAGAGAGAACGCGGATATCTTCAGCCAATATTCGGTTAAGACGATATGGCAAATCTTCAAGATTCCAATTAATTTTCTTCTGATACGGCCCGGTTTCAAACTCCGGAATATCTACATGTATAACTTGATCGCGCGCGTGCACCCCAGCATCAGTGCGTCCAGCAACAATGGTTCCAACGCGCGTTCTAACCAATTTTTCGAAAGCACTTTCTATCTCCTCTTGAACAGTGCGACGCTGTGGTTGTGTGCTCCAACCCGAGAAGTTGGTGCCGTCATAGGCTAAATGAATCCGTAAACGAAGAAACCCACTCTCGGCAAAGAGAGTGGGTTCCGTCATGACGATTGTGTTGAGTTATTACTCAGCAGCCTTTTTTGGTGCTGCTTTTTTCGCGGACGCTTTTTTCGCTACTGCTTTTTTAGCAACAGGTTTTGCCGCCTTCTTAACTGCCTTCTCTGCTTCATCCACAGTGGCCTTCTTGGCTGGTGTGCCATCGGTCAAGACTTCAATTACCGCCATAGGAGCGTTATCGCCCTTACGTGGTCCAATCTTGGTGATGCGCGTGTAGCCACCATTGCGGTCAACAAAACGTGGCCCAATTTCGGTGAAAAGAGTATGTACAACGCTCTTATTTGAGATACGCGTCAGAACTTCACGACGAGCCGAAAGATCGCCCTTCTTAGCAAAAGTGATTAACTTTTCCGCCAATGGACGCAGACGCTTTGCCTTTGCTTCGGTTGTCGTGATCTTGCCGTGCTGAAAGAGCTGCTCGGCAAGGGTTCCTAGGAGTAAGCGCTCGTGCGATGGGCCAGAGCCCAGACGAGGACCTTTACTTGGTTTTGGCATTTTCTTATCTCCTAGGCCTATTCCGTCTCGACGAATTCATCGTCAAGATTTACATCGTAATTTTGATGTTGGGTCGGATCAAATCCGACTGGACTGTCCTTGAGAGACATTCCCATAGAAACCAACTTTGCTTTGACTTCATCAATTGACTTCGAACCGAAGTTACGAATATCCAATAGATCGGCCTCGCTACGTGCAACGAGCTCTCCAACTGTGTGGATTCCTTCGCGCTTCAAGCAATTGTAAGAACGAACCGTTAGATCTAGATCTTCAATTGGAAGAGCCATATCCGCAGCCAAAGCAGCATCTAGAACGGAAGGTCCCATTTCGATACCTTCTGCATCAATATTGAGTTCGCGCGCCAAGCCGAAGAGTTCAACCAAGGTTCTTCCAGCAGAGGCGACTGCGTCGCGAGGCTGCATTGATGGTTTGGTCTCAACATCTACAACTAAACGATCGAAGTCGGTGCGCTGTTCCACACGAGTGGCTTCCACCTTGTAGGTGACCTTAAGAACTGGTGAATAAATAGAGTCAACTGGAATGCGACCGATTTCGGCTCCAGCTTGCTTGTTCTGCACTGCGGTCACATAACCACGACCACGCTCGACGGTTAGCTCAATTTCGATGTTGGCCGTTGCATTGAGAGTAGCGATGTGCAGGGTTGGGTTATGAACTTCAACTCCACTTGGCACTGCAATATCGGCTCCGGTTACAGCTCCGGCTCCAGATTTGCGGATGTAGAGAATGCTGGGTTCGTCATTGTCAGAGGAGAGCACCAAATTCTTGATGTTAAGAACGATATCGGTGAGATCCTCTTTAACGCCTTCTAGCGTGGTGAATTCGTGTAGCGCACCGCCGACTCGGATGCTGGTAACTGCTGCTCCTGGAATTGAGGAGAGCAAGGTACGACGCATGCTGTTGCCAAGGGTGTATCCAAAACCTGGTTCCAGCGGCTCAATAATGAACCGTGAACGGTTTTCGCTAACTACTTCTTCACTGAGGGTGGGACGTTGTGCAATTAGCACTATTGCTCCTCCATAGTCATGAGAGATCCACTATTTGATCTCTACTTTGCCTTCGTTATTAAGTTTTTTTGCCTTTAAAACAAATCCAAAGAACTACTTGGAGTAGAGCTCAACGATTAGCTGTTCTTCAACTTGGGTATCGATTACCGCACGAGCTGGGACGCCGTGGATGATGATGCGCAACTGAGCACCAACAACCTCCATCCAAGCAGGCACTGACTTCTCGCCAAGTTCGGCGCTAGCCACGATAAAGGGAGTCAAGTCCAACGACTTTGGAAGAACATCAATGATGTCCATCGCAGAGACGCGGAATGAAGGAATATTTACCTTCTTGCCATTTACCAAGAAGTGACCGTGGCGTACCAATTGGCGCGCCATATCGCGGCTCTTAGCAAATCCAGCTCGGAAGACAACGTTATCTAAACGGGTTTCCAAAATTACGAGCAAATTCTCACCAGTCTTTCCCTGGCGACGGTTTGCCTCTTCGTAGTAACCGCGGAATTGCTTCTCCAATACCCCGTAAATGCGAGCGCACTTCTGCTTCTCACGCATCTGGAGTAGGTACTCAGATTCCTTGGAACGTCCACGACCGTGTTGCCCTGGTGGATATGGACGAGATTCAATTGGACATTTTGGTCCATCGCACTTAGAGCCCTTAAGGAAGAGCTTTACTTTTTCGC